>CAKZJN010000504.1 GCA_936943465.1 uncultured Rhodoferax sp. | reverse complement strand
GCCGCTGAACGAGCCGATTGCCCAGTACGGCCCCTTCGTCATGAACACGCGCGACGAGCTGATGACGGCGGTGGAAGACTACCAAGCGGGGAAAATGGGCTAAGGGGTTTTTGCCCCCACGTTCGCCCACTGCGTGTGGCTCTCTGCCCCCCGAGGGGGCTAACTTCCCTTGGGGCGGCCCGGCGGGAAGTTGTCGCCCCCACGCTACGGCGATGGGCAAAGGCTTGTGTAAGAGCTTGTAAACGGCGTCATCGGCACCTGAATCGTCTTCGTTGTTTTGGCATAAACCGGCACTTCTGTCGGTATGGGCCTCATGCCCCTGATGCCATGTTCAAGCTGTTTTCCCTCCGCAAGACCACCCGCCACGCCGCCGTTTTGGCTCTGGGCCTGGCTGCCTTGAGCGCCCAGGCCGACAACCTCAACCCGATTCTGGGTGGCGGTTTGGGTGCCGTCGCCGGGGCAGTGATCGGGCAGTCGGTGGGGGGTCGCCAGGGCGCAGTGATTGGCGCAGCCGTGGGCGGTGCCGCAGGCGTAACGATTGCCAGCAACAGCAACCACCACCGCGAACCGGCGCGCACCGTGGTGTACCAGGAGCCGTACCGCCCGGTACCGGCTTATGGTTACCGCGTCATCGAGCGCGTCAATTACTACCCGGCGCACGACTACGGTCGTCGCGACTGGGGACACCACCGCCACCACCACGGCCGTGACTTTGACGAGCGCCGCTATGAGCGTGGCGACGGTTATCGCCATGGCGGCGACCAGCGCGGCTGGGACCGCCGCGACTAATCGGCAACCCCTTCGCTACGCCAAGCCGGTTACACCGCTGGCGTAGCCTCCACTTCATTGCCCAAGGCTTCGAGCAAATCCGGAATCAGCTTTTGCAACTCGCCGGTAGCAATCGCCACGTCGCCATCAAAGTTGTCGTCTTTGCCATCCGATGACAAGGCAGCGGCGGCTTCAAACACGGTATCCAGCACCGCCACTTTCTTGAGTTGCAGGGCTTCGGTCAGCACAAAAGAAACGTGGTCGTTCCAGGTCATCGCCAGGCGGGTCGGCAGCTTGCCCTGGGCAATGTGCTCGCTTACCTCGTCGGTATCGAGCGCATGGCGGGTGTAACGCACCACCGCCTTGGACTCGTCAGACGCCTTGAGCTCACATTCCCGGTCCACCGTAAAGCCTGCGGGCGCTTCTTTTTCAGCCAACCACTGGGACATGGCCGCTGCCGGTGAAACTTGGGTGTCAATCAGCTTGACGGCAAAACCGTCAATCGCCTTGACCAGGCAGCTCAACACCTCGTCCGCCTTGGCTTGGCTACCGGCATCGAGCACCATCAACTGCGCTTCGGGGTCGATCCAGACCAGTACGGAACCCTGCTTAGTAAAGGCCAGCGGCAAGAGGCTGAGCCGGGCATCTTCCTGAATCTCGCGCGATTCTTTCTTGCCGGGTTTGCGGCCGGTGGTGGCTTCGATGTGGGCAATTTGCTCCTGAGCGCGGCGCTTGACCACCGAGGCCGGCAGCACCTTGGCTTCAACCATCAGCTTCAGAATCCACTGACCGGCAACCACCTCCACCAGGGGGCCGTGGGCCACGCCGCGTGGCTCCACCCAACCGACCGACTTCTCCTGCGAGCCGGCGCACTCGACAAAACGGGCGGGCTCCAAGGCATCTTCCACTTGTGCTGCCGTCTGGTTCCAGGGGGACAGCAGGCGGTACATCATCACGTTCTTGAACACAGATTTCCTTCTCTTTAACTGCGCGGTGGTGCCGCGCGAGGGCCTATTGTCACCGCCCGCCGGCAACTGTTTTTCATGCAACTTTACAAAGCCTTGTTCAAACACTACGGCGGGGAAACACAAGACGCGCACACTTCTCTCAGGTCGAAAGCGATGTCCGCTCTGACCCAACAAGCAGAAGGAATAATCATGAAAAAACTCATTCAAGCTCTGGCTCTGGCCGGTGTCATGGTCGCAGCAAGTGGTACCGCATTCGCCCAGATGGACGGCGGCATGATGGGTCACGGCGGAAAACATGGCGACCCCGCCAAGATGGAACAAATGCACGCCAAGCACCTGGCTGACATCAAGGCCAAACTCAAAATTACGACCAGCCAGGAAGCCGCCTGGAACACCTTTGCCGCGAGCATGAAGCCGCCAGCCGGCATGGGCAAGCGACCCGATCGCGCCGAAATGGAAAAACTCACCACCCCTGAGCGCCTCGACAAAATGCGTGCCATGCACAAGGAACGCATGGCCACCATGGATGCTGCCATGGACAAGCGAACCGAAGCCACCAAGGCCTTCTACGCGGTGCTGACGCCCGAGCAGCAAAAAGTCTTTGATGCGGAACACCGCAAGATGGACCGCCGCGGAGACCACGGTCCGCGCGGCAAGGGTCCCCAAGGCAACATGGATGGCAAGCCCGCTGCGCCAGCAAAGTAAGCCTTGAGCGGTGCCGCGAAAGCGGACCGCCCGATGACCCAAGCCCCCGATGGAGTCGACGCCATCGGGGGCTTTTCTGCGCGCCGCGAACGGCTACTGGTTGACCGGCATCAAGCCGTTAAGATCAGGCCGGCACTACACTTCCGGCCATACCACCATGCCTACTTCCCCACCCATCCACCGCATTCCGCGGGTCAAAACCATCGGAATGATGCACCCCCTGCTCTGGTTGGTGCAGGGCATGCGCGATGTGGCGCAATCGGGCTGGGTCAGCATCCTGCATGGTGTGGCCATGGCGGTGATCGGGGCTGCCATCATTGCCATTGCCCAGCAGCGCTTCTGGTTGCTGGCCGGCGCGTTGTCCGGCTTTATGGTGATTGCGCCGGTACTGGCCACCGGCCTGTATGCGTTGAGCCGCGCCATTTCGCGGAAGGAAAAAGCCAATCTGTCGGTGGTCCTCAAGACCTGGCTGAACTGGCAGAACAGCCACTTCAACAAGTGGGACAACGATTACTGGTGCATGGTGCAGTTCGGCCTGCTGCTGGGTGCCGCTGCCACCGGCTGGGTCATGACCTCGGCAGCACTCATCACCTTGCTGTCACCGGCACCGATCAACAACCCGATGGACTTTGTGCAGCACGTCATCCTGGCAAAGGACAACTGGCTGTTTGAAATCTGGCTGGCGGTGGGAGGCATTTTGGCGGCCCCCATGTTTGCCTCCAGCGTGGTCTCCATGCCCTTGCTGCTGGACCGCCGCGTGACGTTGATGCAGGCGATTGCCACCAGTTGGCAAACCGTGCTGGTCAATCCAGCGCCGCTGGCGCTCTGGGCCGCCATCATCATGCTGTTCACCATGCTGGGTATCGGCTCGCTACTACTCGGGCTGATTGCAGTGATCCCGATGCTGGGCCATGCCAGTTGGCATGCCTACCGGGATCTGGTCGATGTCACCGGGTTTGAGGAGCGCGAGGCCTTCTCCGCGCCCGACAGTCAACTTGGGAAGCTCTGATGTTTGGCTTTACAGAAGAGCAGATCGCTACCTTCGGCCTCACCTTCGGCGTGGCCGGGTTCATGCTCTACATGCTGTTCATCATTGGCCAGTTGGCATGGGAATCCAAGGCGGGTCGCTTTGGCACCTTCGTGCTGTTTTTGGGGCTGGCCTTTGGTATGGTGGGCTTCATTGCCAAGTTTGCCATTCAGTGGTTTCTTGATCGCTAAACTGCGCCAATAAGCCTAACCAAAGGGCTTCACACCAATCAACAGGCCATGCAGCCACATGGCAAAAACGCCTGAGACCAGCACACCTGTCACTACGGTTAGCAGCGTGGCTGAAAGCCTTCCTTCTGCGTATTGAACGCCCTGTGCGCGATCCCGGCGCCGGCAACTGACATAGTCCAGCACCGCCCAGGCCAAGAAGGTCCCGAACAGCAGCACATGGGCCAGGTTTCCATTGGCTATCAGGTGCGCCAAGGCCCAAGTCTTCACACCCAGAATCATCGGATGGTGCACCCGCGCCTTGATGCCATTGCCCGGTACGTAGGCCGCTGCTAAAAACACAAAGGCCAGCACGTTCAGCAAAGCCGCCGCATGGCGCATGCCCACGGGCGGCAACCACAGCAGTGTCGGTGTCTCGCGCGCCACCCCAAAGCCCCAAACGATCAGGCCCAGCCCCACTACCGATACCAGCGTGTAAGCACCCTTGAACCCATTGGCGCCAATGCGCGCAACAGTCTGGGTGCGCCAGTCATCGGCCACGATGCGAACCGAATGCACACCCAAAAAAAGCACCAAACCGAGGACCAGATAAACCATGGCGTTTCCTTAAAGATAGGGGACTTCGGACTAGGTGCCAATCACACGATTCTTGCCTGCCCGCTTGGCCAGGTACATGGCCTGGTCGGCGCGCCGAATCGCTTCCATGCCGGTCTCTTCTGCATTGAGTTGGGCGACCCCTGCGCTGAAGGTAATCAGAACCTTTTCATTTCCGGCAAGAAAGAAACGTTTGGTCAACTCACGCTGCAAACGGGTCATCGCTTCAATGCCCTTGTCCAGCGCGGTATCGGGCAGAAGAAAAACAAACTCTTCACCACCAAAGCGTGCCAGCGTATCCTGCGGACGCATACATTCGCGCGCCACCTTGGCCAGGTGGGTCAAGGCGTTATCACCCTGCTCATGGCCCAGGTTGTCGTTCAGCGCCTTGAAGTTGTCGATGTCCAGCAAGGCCACGCTCAAGGGCGTTTCCTTGCGGCGCACGGTCGAAATTTCTTTCTCCAAAGCTTCTTCCAGACCACGCCGGTTCAGCGCACCCGTCAAGGGGTCGTGGCGGGCCTGCACGCTAACGCGGTCCAGCTCCTGGTGCAGTTTGGCAATCTCGGCTTGGGTGCTACCCGCCTGCTCGCGCATGGCGTTCAATTCTTCACGGGTGGACTGCGTGTCTTTAGCAATCGCCCGGGTTGCGCCAATGACCTCTTTGAGAACTGGCGCAATGTCAGCCAAAGTTTTTGCACTTTCTATTTGTCGTGCACTTTCTTCCAACTGTTCCTGAAAAACACCGGTGGACTGGGTCATGTGCGAGAGACGCTCGATGAACGTCGCCAGCATCTTGCGCATCTCGTCCTGCGCTTCCAGCGTTCGTTGCTTGGCGTCTTTTTGCTTGTGAATCACGTCCTTCAGCAGGCGTTCCACTTCATCAAGTCGACGCAAGCTTAAAGGTGGGACAGAAGCTGCCTTTAGAGATTCCATCTGGCCCTTGAGCCATTGGTCTTCGATGCTGAGTTCACCAATATTCTCAAAAACCAAATTCAGCAACTTAAGCAGGGAACTCTTGATTTCATGCTGGTCTTCTGCGGCAAACGACAGGCGGTGGCTGTAATTCACCAGCATCTGTTTGACCATCGAAACATCAAAACCCGGCTGCCTTAAAGCTTTGATCAACTGACCGGTCTGTTCGGCAAAACGCGGATCATCCGTGCCCAAGGCAGGTTGTGCATATTCAATCAACCGACCCATTTGGG
The DNA here is from genome assembly GCA_936943465.1 of uncultured Rhodoferax sp. Lineage (GTDB taxonomy): Bacteria > Pseudomonadota > Gammaproteobacteria > Burkholderiales > Burkholderiaceae_C > Allorhodoferax. Next base: position 1,913 of record CAKZJN010000504.1, on the reverse strand, counting down.
ATAGAAATTCGGTGGTCAATGCTGGTGCTGATTCGGAAGAGGTCGCTGGTTTGGCTGCGGAACCGGCATTTCCTTCCGCAGCACCCACCGGCACAAAACCGGCATATGCCACCAAAGCCGCCCTCACGCCGTCCCAATTCATGCGATCGATCGAAGACTCCAGCAATCCTTTCTGGCGCTGCTGACCCGGGGTCTTGGCCTGCAAGGCGTGGGCAATACCACGCAACTCATTGGCCGGAAAGTGTTCAACCGATGGGATCCCTGCAATCTCGTTGTAGATGGCCTTGTAGTTGACCGGAGTAGGCGGCAACTTGCGCGTAGTGAGTTGCTTCAGGGTTTCGCGCGCTACTTCAAAAGACTTCTTCTCGTTCATTCCCGGTGCCTGCGTGGTATGGATTGGAATAGCACAACCAACAAAATGCTCCTGCTTCGAATCGTTCTTGGGTTGCATGCACTGTGTCGCAAGCGGGCCCGTAGAGCGGTACCAAGTATGCACTTTTTGCAACCGTCTAACCCGATGGACAACTTAAACCAGCTTGACCAAAAGGACAGGCCCATTGAATGCCTGTCAAGGTACAAGGCTGTGGATAATTTTCTGGCAAGTACCTACTTATCCACATTTATTTCCAGCGCTACCAAGTTATCCAGTTTGTCGGAACACCTGCAAAGCAGGCTCACCAACAGCCATTGAACACACGTAAGTCCCTGATTTCAATTCATAAAATTGCCTTGTCCACACAAACAGCGCTTGCTCTAGCTACTACTACTATCTTTAAATAAGTAAAACAAGAGAAGAAGACAGACAAAGTCCGATCCAAAAAAACAAAAAATCTTGTTGTCCCGGGGCCGGCGCTTTCAAGGTTCGATCAAGTAAGATTTGGCCTGTTTCGTAGCAGCCACCGGCTCCTTTTCACCCCCCATGTCAGCCAAATCCACGGGCCCGTCCGCGCAGCCAATCCCCAGCTTTGAAATCAAAAGCGCCCAATTGCCCTTGGTGGCACTGGTGCTGAAGACGCCCATGCTGGACCGAGTTGCCGATGAACTGGGCCGCCTTTACGGCGCGGAGGGTGAAAACCGTGATTTTTTCGATCAGGATCCTGTGGTGCTGGATTGTTCAGCTCAGGAACGTGACGCCCCGTGGGTCGACATTTCCGGACTGCTGCAGACCCTGCGGTCTTGCAAGCTGGTACCTGTAGCCTTTCGGGGCGAACCTGCTGCCTGGACGACCAAGCTGCTGCAGGCGGGATTGGCTCCCGCTCCGCTGGAAGTCAGTAAACCAAAGCCCGCGCAGGCAGCAGCACCGGTAGAGCCGACGGTGGTGCGTGAAGTGCCAGGCCCCGGTACCCTGGTCATCGACAAACCGGTGCGATCCGGCCAAAAAATCTATGCGCGCGGCGCCGATCTGGTCGTGTTGGCCATGGTCAACCAGGGCGGGGAGGTGGTCGCTGATGGCAATATCCACGTCTATGCCCCCTTGCGTGGCAAGGCGATGGCCGGTGCCCGGGGCAATGCGTCCGCCCGGATTTTTTCCTTGTGCCTAGAACCGGAATTGATCTCCATTGCCGGTGTTTACCGAACCAGCGAAAACCCACTACCAGCCGAGGTGGCGGGTAAGGCGGCACAAGTGCGTCTCAGCAGCGAAGGCGGGCAGGACAAACTGCTGATCGAAGCGCTAAAGAATTGAAATTGAATTATTTACAGGAAAGATAGACCAGCATGGCAAAAATCATCGTGGTGACTTCGGGCAAAGGCGGCGTTGGTAAAACGACGACCAGTGCCAGTTTTGCAACCGGCCTGGCTTTGCGCGGTCACAAGACAGCGGTGATCGACTTTGATGTGGGCCTTCGCAATTTGGACCTGATCATGGGCTGCGAGCGCCGTGTGGTGTACGACCTGATCAATGTGATCCACGG
>CAKZJN010000503.1 GCA_936943465.1 uncultured Rhodoferax sp. | reverse complement strand
TCCAACTGCACCAGTGGCTGGCCGGCCTTCACGAAGTCGGTGTCATCGGCAAACAGCGCAGTCACGGTGCCGCCCACCTGCGGCGTAATTTGCACCACGTTGCCTTGCACATAGGCGTTGTCGGTGGACTCTTCGTTGCGCTGGTTGTACCAGTCGTAGGCACCCCAGGCAGCGCCAATCAGCACCATGGTGCCGACAAGTTTCAGTGCCTTGGCGCGTTTGGTGTTGGGAGCAGCAGGCGTAGCAGTGGGCGTGGGGGCTTGGGTGGGAGCGTTCATGGTGTTCTGGTTCTCTTGAATGGGGGGCGATGCGGCTTACTGGGCAGCAGCGGGTTTCAGGTCGCCGCCGATCGCATGCAGGATTTGGACTTGGGTGTCGAGCGCGCGGGCGGCCAGGTCAATACTCTGGCGGCGTTGCAGCAAGACCGGTGCTTCGGCACTCAGCACGTTGAGGTAGTTGCCCAAGCCCGCCTGGTAGCGCTGCAGGGCGATGGCGTAGGCGGTCTCTGCGGCAGCTTGAGCGGCGCTCTGCTCGGTCTGCTGCCGGCGCACAGCCTGGGCCGAGGTGATGCGGTCAGCCACTTCGTGCACGGCCTCCAGCACCTGGGTGTTGTAGCTCTCGATGGCGGCGTCCAAGTCGGCCGTCTTGCCGCGTAGGTTGGCGCGCAGGCGGCCACCATCAAACAGCGGCAGGCGCACGGCCGGGCCCACGCCCCATTGCTCACTTTTGCTGTTCAGCAGGCGGTCAAAGCCGATGCTGGACAGACCGGCAAACGCCACCAAATTGATGTTGGGATAGAACTGCGCCTTGGAGGATTGCACTTCGTTAACGGCCGCTTCCACGCGCCAGCGCGCGGCCGCGATGTCGGAGCGGCGGCCCAGCAAATCGAGCGGCATGGACTGTGCCACTTGCACGCTGTGGACCTGTTCCAACGCAGGCAGTTTGAGGTGCATGGCCTCGACCGGCTGCGCGGTCAGCGCGGCCAACGCGTTTTGGGTCAGGGCCATTTGCTCGTTCAGCACTTCCGTTTGGTAACGCGCATCGGGCAGGGCGCTGGCGGCCTGTTGCAGTTCTAGTTGCGTGTCGAGCCCAGCTTGCACGCGGTCACGCACCAGGGTCTGGATGTGCTCACGCTGCGACAGCGTGCGTTGCGCTAGCGTGAGTTGCGCTTGCAGGCGCACCAATTGAAAGTAGTTGCGGGTGACGCTGGCCGCCAGCAGGCCACGGGCCGCGCGGGTGTCGGCCTCGGCTGCGCGCATCTGGCCCAGCGTGGCGTCCAGCGCGTTGCGGTTCTTGCCAAAAAAATCCAGTTCCCAACTCGCGCTGGCTTGCAGGCTGCCGTTTTCCCACACGTTGCCGCCGTAAGGCGGCGGGTAAATGTTGTTGGCCGAGAAAAGCTGGCGCGTCAGGTCCACCGACGCATTGACCTGCGGGCCGTCCACCGCCTGCACCACTTCACGGGCAGACTGCGCGCGGGCCAGCCGGGCCTGCGCCACTTTGAGGCTGGGGTTGTCTTGCAGTGCTTTGCTGACCAGGCCGTTGAGTTGGGCATCGCCAAAACCCAGCCACCAATCGCTGTCGGTCGCCACGCGGTCGGCGTCCACACTGGCGTCCAGGTTTTTCAGACCCAGCGTGGTGGCGTCCAAAGGTTTGGACTGCGGCGCGATGCCCGAGAAGTTGGCGCAGGCGGCAAGGGTAGCCATAGCGATGCCGCTGAGGGCTAAGCGCGCAGTACGCGCCAGAAGGGGAGAGGCGTTAGAGCGCTGCATCGGGTTCAGTTTCAGAAAGAGGTTTTTGGTTGGCCTGGGCGGCAATGGATTGGGCGTTGTTCAGAATGCGGCGCAGATAAGCGCGCAGCGTCTGAAACTCCTGGTCGCTAAAGCCGGCTAAGTGGGCGTTTTGCACGCCGCTCAAGATTTCAGGAATGTCCGCCGCAGCCTTGTGGCCGGCGGGGGTGAGTTCAATGTTGACGACGCGCCGGTCAGAGTCAGACCGGACCCGTTTGCACAGGCCCTTGGCCTCCAGCCGGTCCAGCATGCGCGTGGTCGCCCCCGCATCCAGATGGCATTCGCGCGCCACCTCGGCCACGGTAGAAGCCTGACCGCTGTAAAGCTTGAAAAGCGGAATCCACTGCGCGTTGGTGAGCTCGGTGTGCGCAAGTTGCCGCTCAATGTCCTGCGCCACCCCGTTCAAAATTTGCCGCATCAAGTAGCCCACGCTGTCTTCCGGGCGGTAGTTGGCGGCCGTGTAAAAGGGAATGGAGGCGTCGGGCTTTGGCATGTTCTGCATACTATTTGCCTAAGCAATGATTGTCAAGGCAAGCAATGATTGGGAGCGTGGAAGTCCAACGCATCAAGCGCCATTGCGCACACAGACTCTGGGCGGCGCGGCGCTCTGCGCAGTGAGGTAAAGGAGGAGGCCAACGGCCGGGGGACACGAACAGTGCAGAGTGCCGCGCCGCCCAGAGTCCGCCACAAAAGTAAGAAGCAGAAAGCACAAAGCCCCTAAACGGGGCCTTGTAACGGAGATGGGGAGATAAAAAGCCGCAGCTTATTTCAGAATGTCCCCAATGCAGAGGTACTTGATCTCCACATAGTCGTCCATGCCAAAGTGCGAACCTTCGCGGCCCAGGCCCGACTGCTTCACGCCGCCAAACGGCACGTGCTCGGTGGCCAGAATGCCCACGTTCACGCCCACCATGCCGTACTCCAGCGCCTCGCCGACGCGGTGAATGCGGCCGATGTCGCGGCTGTAGAAATAGCTGGCCAGACCGAACTCGGTGTTGTTGGCGGCAAAAATTGCTTCCTGCTCGGTCTTGAACTTGAACACCGGCGCAAACGGGCCAAAGGTTTCTTCGCGGGCGCACAGCATGTCGGCGGTCGCGCCCGAGACCACGGTGGGCTCGAAGAACTGGCCTTCCAGCGGGCTGCCACCGGTTTCCACCTTGCCACCCTTGGAAATCGCGTCGGCCACATGGCGCTGCACCTTGACCAGGGCGGCGTCTTCAATCAGCGGGCCTTGCGCCACGCCTTCTTCAAAGCCGTTGCCCACCTTCATGGCCTTTACCTTGGCGGTGAACTTGGCCACAAAGGCGTCGTAAATGCCTTCCTGCACATAGAAGCGGTTGGCGCAGACGCAGGTCTGGCCGGCGTTGCGGTACTTGCTGGCAATCGCGCCGTCCACGGCGGAGTCGATGTCGGCATCGTCAAACACGATGAAAGGCGCGTTGCCGCCGAGTTCCAGCGACAGCTTCTTGACGGTGGGGGCACATTGCTTCATCAGGATGCGGCCCACTTCGGTGGAGCCAGTGAAGCTCAGGTGGCGCACCACGTCGCTGTCGCAAATGGTTTTGCCCACGGCAATCGACTGGTCCGCGTCGGCGGTAATCATGTTCAGCACGCCAGCCGGAATGCCGGCGCGCAGCGCCAGTTCGGCAGCGGCCAGGGCGGTCAGCGGGGTCAGTTCGGCGGGCTTGATGATCACGGTGCAGCCAGCGGCCAGAGCCGGAGCCACCTTGCGGGTGATCATGGCCAACGGGAAGTTCCAGGGTGTGATGGCGGCGCAGACGCCGATGGGCTGCTTGATCACCATCAGGCGGCGGTTGTTGTCAAACTGGGGCAGGGTCTCGCCGTTGACGCGCTTGGCCTCTTCGGCAAACCACTCGACAAAGCTGGCACCGTAGGCCACTTCGCCCTTGGCTTCGGGGAAGGGCTTGCCCTGCTCGGCGGTCATGATGCGACCCAGGTCTTCCTGGTTGGCCATCAACAAGTCGAACCACTTGCGCAGGATGATGCTGCGTTCTTTGGCGGTCTTGGTGCGCCAAGCGGGCCAGGCGGCGTTGGCGGCGGCAATGGCTTTTTCGGCATCGGCCGGGCCGAGGTTGGCCACATCGGTCAGCTTGCGGCCGTTGCTGGGGTCCAGCACGTCAAAGCGGCTGGAGCCGGCCACCCATTCGCCGTTAATCAGCGCGTCGTTCTTGAGCAGCGTGGGGTCTTTGAGCAAAGCGAGGGGGGAGGTTTTCATGTCCATGGGGTGTCTTCCTGTGGGTCAGCGCGAAAGGGGTAAGCGTAGCGATTATTTGGTCAGCGGTACTTGACGCCGGGCAACACGCACAGCATTTCGTACAGCAAGTTGGCGCCCAGCAAGGCGGTGTTGCCGGTGGTGTCGTAAGGCGGCGAAACTTCCACCAGATCGGCGCCCACCAGATTCAGGCCACGGCAGCCGCGAATGATTTCAAGCGCCTGCGGCACCGTCAGGCCGCCAATTTCGGGGGTGCCGGTGCCACCGGCAAACGACGGGTCGATACCGTCAATATCAAAGCTCAGGTAGCAGGGCGCATTGCCAATGGCGGCGCGCACGCGCTGCATCAGCGGCGCCAGGCTCTGGTACCAGACCTCATGCGCCTGCACCACGGTAAAGCCCTGTTGGCGCGGCCAGTCAAAGTCTTCGGCTGCGTAGCCGCTGCCACGCAGGCCGATTTGCCAGACCTTGTCGCATTGCAGCAGGCCCTCTTCCACCGCGCGGCGAAACGGCGTGCCGTGGGCGATGCGCTCGCCAAACATGTCGTCGTTCACGTCGGCGTGGGCGTCTACATGCACCAGCGCCACCGGGCCGTGTTTCGCAGCCATGGCCCGCAAAATCGGCAGCACGATGGTGTGGTCGCCACCCAGCGTGAGCGGGATGCAGCCGCTTTGCACCACCGGGCGGTAATGCTGCTCAATCAGTTCCACCGACTTTTGCAGGTTGTAGGTGTTGATGGCCACATCGCCCAGGTCGGCGACCTGCAGGGCGTCAAACGGCGCAGCGCCGGTTGCCATGTTGTAGGGGCGGATCAGCGCGGACTCGGCACGGATCTGGCGCGGCCCAAAGCGCGTTCCGGGGCGGTGGCTGGTGCCAATGTCCAGCGGCACGCCGATAAAGCCGGCGTGGAGCCCAACCGGCGAATCCACGACCGGCAGCCGCATCATGCTGGCAATACCGCCAAAGCGCGGCATGCTATTGCCCCCCAGGGGTTGGTTGAAGCTCATTTCTTTACGCGGCCGCGCAGCCACTCCAGCACCATCATCAAGGACGCGGTGAACAGGATCAGCAACGTCGCCACGGCGGCAATGGTGGGCGAAATGTTTTCGCGAATGCCGGTAAACATCTGGCGCGGTAGCGTGGTTTGCTCCGGCCCGGCCAGGAACAGCGTGACCACCACTTCGTCAAACGAGGTGGCAAATGCAAACAGCGCGCCCGAGATCACGCCCGGCGCAATCACCGGCAAGGTGATGCGGAAAAACGTGGTGACCGGATCGGCACCCAGGCTCAGGCTGGCCTTGACGAGGTTCTGGTTAAAGCTTTGCAGCGTAGCCAGCACGGTGGTCAGCACAAACGGCGCGCCCAGCGCGGCATGCACCAGCACCAGACCGGTGTACGAGTCCGACAGGCCGATCTTGGCAAAGAACAAATACGTGCTCACGCCGACCACCACAATCGGCACCACCATCGGCGCGATCAGCAGGCTGGTGATGACGCCCTTGCCGAAAAAGCGGATGCGCGCCAGACCCACGGCAGCCACGGTGCCCAGCGCGGTGGCAATCAGCGTGGCCAGCGGGGCGACGATAAAACTGTTCTTGGCAGCACGCGACCAGTCGTCGGAGGCAAACAGTTCCTGGTACCAGCGCAGCGACCAGCCCGGAATCGGGTAGGCCAGAAACGAGGAGTTGCTGAACGACAGCGGAATGATGACCACGATGGGCAAGAGCAAAAAGCCAAGCACCGCCGCGCACACCACGCGCAGGCCGTACCAGCCCAGCTTGTCGGCCAGGGTGAAGTAAGCAGGGAATTGGGAGGGCTTCATGGTCAGCCTAAAGAGAGTTCAGCCTTGCCGAATTTGCGGTACACGGCATACAGCGCCAGCGTGGTAACCAGCAGCACCGAGCCCAATGCGCAGGCCATGCCCCAGTT
>CAKZJN010000502.1 GCA_936943465.1 uncultured Rhodoferax sp. | reverse complement strand
AGTGCTTTGCAGCCCGGTTTGCCGGCGGATGTGAAGGGTGACCCGGTGCGCCTGCGCCAGATCCTGACCAATCTGTGTGACAACGCCATCAAGTTCACCAGCGAAGGGGGCGTCTACGTCACCGTGCGCTCGGAGGCGCAGCCCGAAGGATTCAGCCTGCACTTTGCGGTGCGCGATACGGGCATCGGCATCCCCGCTGAAAAACAAGGTGGTGTGTTCGAAGCTTTTAGCCAGGCGGACACCTCCACCACGCGTCGCTTTGGCGGCACCGGGCTGGGGCTCACCATTTGCGCAAGACTGGTTGAGTTGATGGGTGGCAAGATCTGGCTTGAAAGTGCCGAAGGGCAGGGCAGCACCTTCCATTTCACCGTGCGGGTGCAAGGCGTGGCGCCAGTGGTTATGGCGCCGGTATTGCCGGTGCAGGACGCTGCACCGGAATCACGCGCCTTGCTGGTGCTGCTGGTGGAAGACCATCCCATTAACCAGATGCTGGCCACCACCTTGCTGAAAAAGTGGGGCCATACCGTGGTGCTCGCAAAGAATGGCCAGGAGGCGGTCGATCTCTTCCCAACACAAGTCTGGGATGTCGTACTGATGGATATGCAGATGCCGGTGATGGGCGGCCTGGAAGCCACACGGCTGATCCGTTCGATGGAGGCGGCGGGTCACCGCACACCGATCATCGCCATGACGGCGAATGCCATGGAATCCGACCGCCAGGCCTGCCTTGATGCGGGCATGGACGACCACCTGGCCAAACCCTTCAATGCGGGCGCGCTGCAAACCAAGCTCGCGCACTTCACGGGCGATTCCGCCGCATAGAACCGCCAGAAAGCAAAAAGCCCGTCACTGGGACGGGCTCGTGCGTCAATACAGTTCGTGGTCAGGCAGCTGCCAGCCAGTACCCTGCATTGAACGGACTGCTCATGCGCAGTGCCAGCGGGGACACATCCAACAGTTTATCTGTTGGCATTTTTTCTCCGCTTTCGGTCAGCAACTCAACTTCTTCAACCGCTACGGTTGCTGCGCCGCTGTTAGCCTCATTCGCCCGTTCTGCTTGGCTGGTGTGTGCAGAACGGGCTACAGAAAAGAATAGAAGCATCGGAACGGTATCTTCCGGTCTCCCCAGTAGTCGGCCGTGTCGCGGAAGATGTCGAGCAACTGCTCGCGCGCTTCCTTGTCAAACTTGGCATTGGCAGGAATGTGCTCCAGCACGGCGATAAAGCCGGGCTGTGGTCCCGATTTGTGAACCGGGTCGGTCATGCTGTCGTACAAGGCGTCAAAATTCTTGCTGACTTGTGTCGACAAAATGAATTGCTGGCCAATCATGTCCAACACGTCCTGTTTGGACTGCGCGTTGGCCAAATTGGCATACAGGAAGTGGTGACCCAAACCTTGGGCCGCTTCCTGCAGGTCCTGCACCCTAAAGGCGCGTATCGATTGAACGATATTGGTTCTTACGTTTCGAAGTGGCGTATCCATCCCCGATTCACTTTCTCAAAGTACAAAAAACTAGCTTCAGGGCACGATCTTGCGAAAGCTCGCATAGTGATCGGCCGTATAAAAACAGGCATCTGGCGTGGTGGCCGGGCCACCGCAAACAATTCTTCTGGCTCCGCGGTTCTTGGCGCCTGGCGTCTTCACCGTGTATTCCCGGTAGTAACCCCGTGGATTCAACGGCAACAAACGCTCCCGGTTTCCGAACACCACACCGTCCTTTTCAAACGGAAAGGGGCCACCTTGGTGAATGAGCCTGTGGGTTTCCTGACCTTGTACGGGCAACTCACGGAGTGCCACAACGCCCCCATCGGATAAAGCCGAATAGGTCTTTGCACCAAGGCTTCCGACGCTTAGTGAACCAAGCAACAAAAAGCCAGTGAGTACTAACTTAAATCTGTTGAATCGCACCAAACTATCCCGTAACAGGCTTCGGGTAAACCCGACATCACAAGGCCTGTAGTGTCGCCCATCCGGCCCAAAAAAGCAAGGCCTTGCCCGGTAAAGTGGCAAGGCCTTTAGGCTTGAAATGAAGTGGAGTGTGTGCTAACTAAACTTCAAAGCCTTAGCGCACGGCATTGGCATCCGCGACGGTCAGGGCCGTCATATTGACGATTCGGCGGACGGTCGTGCTAGCGGTCAGGATGTGCACGGGCTTGGCCGCGCCCAGCAAAACCGGGCCGATGGCGATGTTGCCGCCGGCCGCCGTCTTGAGCAGGTTGTACGCAATGTTGGCTGCATCGATGTTCGGCAACACCAGCAGGTTGGCGTCGCCCACCAGCGTGCTGTGGGGCATCAGGGCCTTGCGGGCGTCACCGTCAAGGGCCACATCGCCGTGCATCTCGCCGTCAACTTCCAGCCAGGGCGCCTGTTCACGCAGCAACGCCAGGGTTTCACGCATCTTGATGGCGCTCGGTTCGTTGCTGCTGCCAAAGTTGGAGTGGCTCAGCAGCGCGGCCTTGGGCTTGAAGCCAAAGCGTCGCATTTCTTCGGCCGCCATGACCGTGATGCGGGCCAGTTGCTGCGCGGTGGGGTCGTAGTTGACGTGGGTGTCCACCAGGAAGACCTGGCGTCCGGGCAGCATCAGGCCGTTCATGCACGCAAAAATGGCACAGTCGGAACCAGGGCCGCCCTTGGCCTCGACCCGCTTGCCAATCACCTGGTCGATGTATTCGAGGTGCAGTGCGGTACGGCCCCAGGTGCCGCAAATCAGACCGTCCACATCGCCCTTGTGCAGCAGCATGGCGCCGATCAGGCTCAGGCGGCGGCGCATTTCGATCTTGGCGACCGGCGCCGTAATGCCCTTGCGTTCCGTCATGCGGTGGTAGGTTTGCCAGAAGTCGCGGTAGCGGTGGTCCTGCTCGACATTCACCACGCTGTAATCCACGCCTTCTTTCAGACGCAGTCCGAATTTTTCAATGCGTTCGGCAATCACGGAGGGGCGGCCAATCAGGGTCGGCAAGGCCAGGCGCTCATCGACCACGATTTGTGCGGCGCGCAGGACGCGCTCGTCCTCGCCCTCGGCATAGGCCACGCGCTTTTTGAGCGCCTTGCGGGCCGCCGTGAAGATTGGCTTCATGGTGGTGCCCGAGGCGTAGACGAAGGTCTGCAGTTTTTCGCGGTAGGCGTCCAGGTCCGCAATCGGGCGCAGGGCCACGCCGCTGTCGGCAGCCGCTTGGGCCACTGCCGGGGCGATCTTCATCATCAAGCGCGGATCGAAGGGCTTGGGAATCAGGTACTCGGGGCCGAACGCGAGCTGTTCGCCGGCATAGGCCGCTGCCACCACTTCGCTTTGCTCGGCCTGCGCCAGTTCGGCAATGGCGTGCACCGCAGCAATTTCCATTTCCAGCGTAATGGTGGAGGCACCGGCATCCAGCGCGCCCCGGAAGATGTACGGAAAGCACAGAACGTTGTTGACCTGGTTGGGGTAGTCGCTGCGGCCCGTGGCCATGACGGCATCGTCACGTACGGCCTTGACTTCTTCGGGCAGGATTTCGGGCGTGGGGTTGGCCAGCGCGAAGATCAGCGGCTTGGCAGCCATGGTTTTCACCATGTCGGCCTTGAGCACGCCACCGGCGGACAGGCCCAGGAACACATCGGCGTCGGCAATGATTTCGCGCAGCGTGCGGGCCTCGGTTTTCTGGGCGAAGACGGCCTTGTCATCGTCCATCAGCTCCGTGCGACCTTCGTAAACCACGCCGGCCAGGTCGGTGACATAAATGTTTTCGCGGGGGATGCCCAACTTCACCAACAGGCCCAGGCAGGCGAGTGCCGCAGCACCCGCGCCGGAAGTCACCAGCTTGATCTTCTTGGGGTCTTTGCCGACCACTTTGAGGCCATTCAGAATGGCGGCGCCCACGACGATGGCGGTGCCGTGCTGGTCGTCGTGGAACACCGGAATCTTCATGCGCTCGCGCAGCTTGCGTTCCACATAGAAGCAGTCGGGTGCCTTGATGTCTTCGAGGTTGATGCCGCCGAAGGTGGGTTCCAGCGAAGCAATGATGTCGACCAGTTTGTCGAGGTCGTGCTTCTCGTTGATCTCGATGTCAAACACATCGATGCCGGCGAACTTCTTGAACAGCACGCCCTTGCCTTCCATGACCGGCTTGGCGGCCAAGGGGCCGATGTCGCCCAGACCCAGCACCGCAGTGCCGTTGGTGATCACGGCCACCAAATTGCCGCGGCTGGTGTACTTGAAGGCGTTGTTGGGGTCTTTGACAATCTCTTCGCAGGGGGCGGCCACGCCGGGCGAGTAGGCCAGCGCCAGGTCGTGCTGGTTGACCATCTGCTTGGTGGCTGCAATGGCCACTTTGCCGGGGGTGGGGAACTCGTGGTATTCGAGCGCAGCGCGGCGCAGTTCGGCGCGCTTATCCGGGGAGTTGGAAGAAATGGGGGGGGGAGAACCGGCGGAGGAATCCTGGGTCATTTTGTTTCCTTGTGCGTCGGGGCTGGCTCAGCGGATGGCGGCCCCTGTGTATGGCAAATGATTGTAGACGCCGGCTTGTCAACAGCCGATGTGGACTTCCCTATAGACGGGGCGTCTTGAAAACGAGTATGCCTGCGGGGACAAATGCCTGCAGGCGGCCCGGTATTGGGCCGGCAACGATTCCGGGCTTTAGACCTGCGGCAGCAGAAAGCGCCGTTCCCAGGCGCTGATTTCGTGCAGATAGCTTTGGAACTCCAGTTCCTTGACAGCGCAGTATCCGGTCACAAAGGCGTCGCCCAGCAGTCTGCGCGCCGAAGTGCTTCGGAACAGCCGCGCATGGGCCGGCAGGAAACTGCGCTCCAGCCCGTGCGACTGGGCATAGGCGTTGGCGCCTTCCTGCAGCGGTTGCGAAGCCTCCAGCTTTTCATCGATGCCAGCCAGGCCGGCCGCCAGCGAGGCAGCAATCGCCAGATACGGGTTGGCATCGGCACCGGCAATCCGGTTCTCTACGCGGCGCGCGGCGGGGCCGCTTTTGGGAATGCGCAGGCCCGCGGTGCGGTTGTCGTAACCCCACTCCAGGTTGATGGGCGCCTGCGTACCCGCAATGAAACGCCGGTAGGAGTTCACAAACGGCGCAAACACCAGCATGAGGTCGGGGCCATAGGTTTGCAAACCGCCAATGAAATGCCCAAACGCGGCAGTGGGTGCGCCTGTTTCGTCGCTGAATATATTGCGGCCGGCTGCATCCACCACACTCTGGTGCAGGTGCATGGAACTGCCCGAAGCGCCGGCAATCGGCTTGGCCATGAAGACCGCATTCAGGCCGTGGCGAATGGCAATTTCCTTGGCCACGTACTTGAACAAAAATGCCTGGTCGGCCACCGCCAACGGGTCGCCGTGCATCAGGTTGATCTCGTACTGCGAGGTGCCAACTTCGTGAATCCAGGTGTCCGCCTGAATGCCCAAACCGTCCAGCGCGGTGCGGAAGTCGTCCCAGAACGGCGCCAACTCATTGAGCATGTTCATGCTGAAGGCGGACTGCCCTGCCTCCGCGCGGCCGTTGCGGGCCAGCGGTGCCGACAGCGGAATGTCGGGGTCGACGCAGGGGGCGGTCAGGTAAAACTCAATCTCCGGTGCCACCACGGGCGTGAGCCCCTGCGCGGTGTAGCGCGCCACCACCGTCTCCAGCAGCGAACGGGCTGAAAACACGCAGGGCGTGCCGTCGAGCTCCATGCAGTCGTGAATGGCAAAGGCGCGCGGCACGCTGGACCAGGGCGCAAGCTTGAGCGTGGCGTAGTCGGGCACCAGACGCACATCCGGATCGGCATCCGGAAAAATCGGGTCATACGAGTAATCGCCGGTGACGCATTGCATGGGAATCGCCTGCGCGATGCGCAGTTCACTGCCCGCTGCAAAGCTACTTGCAGGCATCAGCTTGCCGCGCGGGTAGCCCGACACATCGGGAAATATGCATTCCACATCACGGATGCCATGCTGATCAAAAAAGGCTTGCAGTTCGGTGCGTGTGGGCTGTGTCATGATGAAGTCAAAGTGGCGCAGAGGCTGACCCTGCCGCCTCATTTTCACCCAAGAATGTCATGCAAAAGACGAAGTTCAAAGCGCAGCACGTACCCTCGCAGATGAAAGCCATGGTGACCATGGGCCAAGGCGGCTACGAGCAATTGGTCTACCGCGATGTGCCGACTCCCACCTTGCGCGATGGCGAGGTGCTGTTGCGGGTGCTGGCGGCGGGCATCAACAACACCGACATCAACAGCCGCGTGGGTTGGTATGGCGCTGGCTGGAGCGGGGTCACCCCGTTTCCGCTGATTCAAGGGGCCGATTGTTGTGGTCAGGTGGTTGCAAGTGCAGCAGATGCCACAGCCCTGGCCCTGGGCCAGCGCGTGCTGGTGCGATGTTGCATGCGCGTGGCCGGCTTCGCCAACCCGGACACCCGCTGGCTGGGTACCGACTTGGATGGCGCTTTTGCCGAGTACGTGCGCGTTCCCGCGTCCGAAGTCTTTGCGGTGGACTCCATCTGGAGCGATGTGGAGCTGGCCTCGCTGCCCTGTTCCTGGGGCACCGCTGAAAACATGCTGCACCGTGCTGGCGTTCAGCCCGGCGCGCAGGTCTGGGTGACCGGGGCATCCGGGGGCGTGGGCTCGGCGGCGGTGCAACTGGCTTTGCGGCGCGGTGCCCGCGTGACCGCCATCACCAGCCGCGACAAACAGGCACAAGTGCAAGCACTCGGCGCGCACACCGTGCTGTGCCGCGAAGACGGCAGCGCCGCCTGGAGCGCATTGCCACCGGCCGATGTGGTGGTGGACAACGTGGGCGGCGCGGGCTTTGGTGCGATGCTGCGGGCCCTGCGCCGGGGTGGGCGCTATGTGTCGTCCGGTGCCATTGCCGGTGCCGATGTGGCGCTGGACATGCGCGACTTTTACCTGCGCGATATCACGCTGATTGGTTGCACCGCTTGGGACGAACCGGTGTTTCCGAACCTGATCGGCTACGTGGAACGCAATGAAGTCAAACCCGTGGTGGCCGCGACCTATGCGCTGAAAGACATGGCGCTGGCGCAGCAGGCATTTCTGGAAAAACGCCACACCGGCAACCTGGTGCTGGTGCCTTAATTCAGCGTCTCGCCGCGTTAGTCGCGCATTAACGCTTCAATCGCGTCGGGGTCCACCGGCACGCCCCGGCTGATGAGTTCGCAGCCGGTGTCGGTGACGATGGCATCGTCTTCAATGCGGATGCCGATGTGGTGGAACGCTTCGGGCACGCCTTCGGCCGGGCGCACATAAATGCCGGGCTCAATCGTCAGCACCATGCCGCTCTGCAGAATGCGGGCCGGGCGGTCGATCAGGGTTTCGCCGGTCAGGGCGTCGCGGCGCTCGGTCTTCTGCCCGATCTCGCTGGGTTCGGTGTAGCTGCCGCAATCGTGCACATCCATGCCCAGCCAGTGGCCGGTACGGTGCATGTAGAAGGCGAAGTACGCCCGCTTTTCAATCACGTCATCGAGCGTGCCGACCTTGTCCTTGTTGAGCAGTCCCAGGTCCAGCATGCCCTGCGCCAGCACGCGCACGGTGGCGTCGTGCGGGTCGGTAAAGCGGGCTCCGGCGCGGGTGGCCGCTACAGCGGCGTGTTGGGAGGCCAGCACCAGATCGTAGAGCGCGCGTTGCGGGCCGCTGAAGCGCCCGTTGGCGGGGAAGGTGCGGGTGATGTCGCTGGCGTAGCCATCGAGTTCGCAGCCTGCGTCGATCAACACCAGTTCACCATCGCGCACCCGTCCCGCATCGGCGCGGTAGTGCAGCACGCAGGCATTGGCACCTGCCGCCACGATGGATCCGTAAGCCGGGTACTGCGAACCCTGCCGGCGGAACTCGTGCAACAACTCGGCTTCCAGGTGGTACTCGCGCACCTCTTTGCCTTCGCGCAGCATCTGGCTGCACAGGCGCATGGCGCGCACATGGGCCTCGGCGCTGATGCCGGCGGCGCGACGCATGGTGTCCTGTTCATGCGCGTCCTTGATCAGGCGCATTTCATCCAGCGGGCCGCACAGGTCGCGTTGCGTCTCGGGCGGCAGCGTGCCGTAGCGAATGCGGCTGCGCAATTTGCCCAGCCAGCCGTCCACCCGCGACTCCAGCCCGGCATGCGTGGCAAATGGAAACCACACGGCATCGCAACCGTCCAATAGGGCCGGCAAGCGGGTGTCCAATTCGGTCACTGAAAAGGCGGCGTCTACGCCAAGCGCTTCGGGCGCAGCGTCTGGACCCAAGCGAAAGCCATCCCAGATCTCACGCTCCAGGTCCTTGGGCTGGCAAAACAGCGTGGTCCGTCCATCGCCGCGAATCACCAGCCAGGCCTTGGGCTCTGTAAAGCCGCTCAGGTAATAAAAGTAGCTGTCGGCCCGGAACGGAAAGTCGGCATCGCGGTTGCGCTGCTGCTCGGGGGCGGTGGGCAACACGGCCACGCCGTGCGGGCCGATGAGGCGGGCCAGCGCCGCGCGGCGGGCCAGGTAGAGAGCGTGGGTCATGGGTGTCTTTTGCGTTAGGGTGGGCTGTGTCAGGCGTTGAGCAATTGCAGCCGTTCAGGGGTGCCGACATCAACCCAGGAGCCAGTGTAAAGCTCGGCACTAACCCTTTGCTGGTCCATGGCTGCTCGCAGCAAGGGCGCCAGGGCGGCGCGTCGGCCCAAGGGGTTACCGAGGGGGACATCGCACCAGGGTTGCAGAAAAAGTTCCTTGCGGTACAGGCCAATGGTGGAAAAGGTAAAGCGTGGCTGCCCGGAATCCTTCGGCGTATTCAGGGCCAGTCCGGTGGTTGCATCCAGACCGAAGTCGCCTGCCGGTACATGCTCCGGGTTTGGCACCAGCCAGAGGTGCGCCAGCTTATTCCCCGCCAAAAAACGCTGCACGGCCGCCTGCTCAAACACGAAGTCCGGCGCAAACACATCGCCCGCCATGACCCAGAACGCATCGCCCAGCAGCGGCAGCGCGCGGCAAATGCCGCCCGCGGTTTCCAGGGCCTCGCCAAAGTCTGCGCCTTCGCGGGAATAGGCCAGTTCCAGCGCCCGAGTGGCGCCCGCAGCGCCTGCAAAGTACGAACCAAAGCGGGCTTCGATCTGTTCCCCGAGCCATGCGGTGTTCAGCACCACCCGATGAAATCCACCATCCAGCAGGGCTTCCATGCGCCATTGCAACAGCGATTTGCCGCGCACCGCCAGCAGGGGTTTCGGCGTGTGGTCGGTCAAAGGACGCATGCGCTCGCCGCGACCGGCAGCCAACAGCATTACAGGAATGTCCAGGGTGGTTTCGTACGTCATCGGAGTCGGGCCACAGGGAAAAAAGTAAACAAAGGTAAATGGGGCGCTCGTTTGTATCGCATAAGCCGCAGTTTTAGCCTTGCGCCGTTGTGTCGGTTCGGGTTTGGCCGCTACAGTTGGAAAAAACAGAATGCACTCGGGGAACCTGCTTTGAAAATTGACCCAAAGCTCAAGAATCGTATCCGCTTCAACCAGCTTGATGTGGAAGCCAAAGACCGCTTGCGCCATTTTCACCACCTCACCTCGGCCGAGGCGGCGCTGCAGATCGTCTCGTCCGGTGCCATCTGGAGTGATGACCCCGACCTGTGTCCCCACTTCGCTCCCAACCGTCACAGCAGCCAGCCGATTCCGGCATCGCCCGACATCTGGTTGAGTTTCCGGTTTTCCGGCGCGGCCCATCTGGTGCCCGAGGCGGTCGACGCAGGCAGCTATGAGCCGAATGGCTTGTACGTCCATTTGTACGAATGGCCTGACATGTTCGGGCTGCAGGGCATGCGGGTTGCCAGACTGCGGGTGTCGGCGCCTACCGCGTCCGGGCTGGAGTGCACCGGCTTCAAGGCTACTGACGCGTTCCTGAATCGCTGCAAGACCGACATAGACGCCACCCTGATGCTCACCCGCATCAAGCGCTTGGTTGCCATCACCCGCAGTGTGCGGGTGCCGGGCACCGCAGCCGAAAAGGCTGCCTTGCAGGCTGAGTTTCCGGTGCCCCGTTTTGGCATGCTGGACCGCATGCAAATGCGCTTGCACCTGTGGCGCAGGCGCATGGCAAAAGACGCGGCCTAAATGCCTTTACACCGGGGGCGCTGTTGCAGTCCAATCGCCTGATCTAACCATTTAGACAAGATGGAATCCATACCCTCGGACGCCAACCTGCCCACTCTTTTGCTGGCCGTGGCAACGCCCGGCACGCAGGAGTCGTTGCAGGCGCTATTGCGGGAAAGGTACCGGGTTCGCTCCCTGGTGTCGGGTGCGTCCGTGCTGGAGCAGTGCTTCCAGACGCCGCTGCCCGATCTGTTTCTGATTGACGCGGAATTGACCGACCCCAACGGATTCGCGCTATGTGAGCACCTGACGCAAGACCGGCGAACCCGTGGCATCCCGGTGTTGGTGCTGATTCCCCGTTCGGCCGTGGACGACGAAGCAAAGGCCTTTGCGCTGGGGGCGGTGGACTGCATCGCCAAGCCCTTCAACCCGGTCACGTTGCTGGCGCGCCTGCGCACGCACCTGACACTCAAAGCCTCGGCCGACTTTCTGCGTGACAAAAACGCGTTTCTCGAAGGGGAGGTGGCGCGCCAGACGCGCGACCTCAACGCGGTGCAAGACGTGACGATTCTGGCCATGGCGTCGCTGGCGGAGTTTCGGGTGGCCGGCACCGGCAACCACATCCGTCGCATCCAGCACTATGTGCGCGCGCTGGCCTGGAAGCTCTCCAGCCACCCGCGCTTTCGCGAAACGCTCACGGTGCCCGCCATTGGCCTGCTGTTTCGGGCGGCGCCGCTGCATGACATTGGCAAGGCCGGTATTCCCGACCACATCCTGTTGAAAAAAGGTCGGCTGACGCCCGAAGAGTTTGAGGTCATGAAGACCCACACCACCATCGGGTGCGACGCCCTGTCCAACGCCCAGGCCGCGCTCGGGCTGGAGGCGCCGTTTCTGGCCATGGCCCGGCAAATTGCCTGTTCCCACCAGGAAAAGTGGGACGGCACTGGCTACCCCGAGGGGCTGGCGGGTGAGCAAATTCCGGTGGCGGCCCGCATCATGGCCCTGGCCGATGTGTACGACGCGCTGATCACCCGGCGTGATTACAAGGAAGCCATGCCCCATGCCGAGGCCGTGCGCATCATCGAGTCGGCCAGCGGCCAGCATTTTGATCCGGATATCGTGACCGCCTTTTTGCAGATTCACGAGCAACTTTATGCAGTTGCCTTGACCTATATCGATTCGCCGACGCCTTAAGGTCGATGCACAATAGTCCGTTCCCCCGTACGGAGAAAACCCATGCATAACGACAGCAATCTTTCCTCGGCCGAACTCGCCCTGCGCGAGGCCGCACGTGAATACCATCGCAGCCCCACACGCGGCAAAATTTCGGTCAACGCGACCAAACCGCTGTCCAACCAGCGCGATCTGTCGCTAGCCTATTCGCCCGGCGTAGCCTATCCCTGCCTCGACATTCAGGCCGACCCCAGCCTGGCCTACGACTTCACCAGCCGTGGCAATCTGGTGGCGGTGATCACCAATGGCACCGCGGTGCTGGGCCTGGGCGACATCGGTCCGCTGGCCGGCAAGCCGGTGATGGAAGGCAAGGGTTGTCTGTTCAAGAAGTTTGCCGGCGTCGATGTGTTTGATATCGAACTCAACGAGCGCGACCCCGACAAGCTCGTGGAAATCATTGCCGCCATGGAGCCCACGCTGGGTGGCGTCAACCTGGAAGACATCAAGGCACCCGAGTGTTTCTATATTGAGCAAAAGCTGCGCGAGCGCATGAACATTCCGGTGTTCCACGACGACCAGCACGGCACTGCGATCATCTCCAGCGCCGCGCTGCTGAACGGCTTGGAACTGGTGGGCAAAGACATCGGTCAGGTGAAGGTGGCCGTGTCGGGTGCGGGTGCCGCAGCGCTGGCCTGCCTGGACGTGATGGTGGGCCTGGGCGTGAAGCGCGAGAACGTCTATGTGTGTGATTCCAAGGGCGTGATCTACGAGGGCCGCCCCGGCGGCTACGACGCGTCCAAGCAGCGCGTGGCGCAAAAAACCGATGCCCGCACGCTGGCCGATGTGGTGGATGGTGCCGACGTGTTTCTGGGCTGCTCCACCGCCGGTGTGCTGACGCAAGCCATGGTCAAGACCATGGCCCCCAAGCCCATCATCCTGGCGCTGGCCAACCCCGAACCCGAAATCCGCCCCGAGTTGGCCAAAGAGGTGCGCCCGGACTGCATCATCGCTACCGGCCGCTCCGACTACCCGAACCAGGTCAACAACGTCCTGTGCTTCCCGTACATCTTCCGCGGTGCGCTCGACTGCGG
>CAKZJN010000501.1 GCA_936943465.1 uncultured Rhodoferax sp. | reverse complement strand
TAAGAGAGCTTGACGCCGTTGATACCACCGCGTGCATTGACCAGCTTGATGTAGTCTACGTAGCCGTTGGCCCATGGCACGCCGTTGGGGGCGTAGGGTCCGGTGCGGTAGGACAGCACGGGAATGAACTGCTCCTTGGATTGGGCCATTGCGTTTCCGGCCATGAGGACGGAAGCACCGGCGGCAACCAGAGCGCTAGCGAGTACGAGTTTGCGAAGCTTCATTTGTCTCTCCTGTTAATGAATGGTGAAGCACAAGGGAAAATAAGAACGGGAACGGAAATCAGTGCGGGAAGGGCCACAGACGCAGTTTCTGCTTGGCAATGGACCAGAGCTTGGCCAGTCCGTGCGGCTCCACAATCAGGAACCACACAATCAGCCCACCGAAGATCATCAGTTCGGCATGCGACACGCCGGCGGTGGAAATCTCCACACCAAAGATGCCGGTGATAAAGGGCAGGAACTGGTTCAGGAAGATGGGCAGCACCACAATGAACGCAGCCCCAAAGAAGCTACCCACGATGGAGCCCATGCCGCCAATGATCACCATGAACAGCAGCTTGAACGACTGGTCCACAGAGAAAGCCGCAGGCTCCCAGGCGCCCAGGTAAATGAAGGCCCACAAGGCGCCTGCCATACCCACCACAAAGGAGCTGACAGCAAACGCGCTGAGCTTCGCAAACATGGGGCGAATGCCAATCACGGCAGCAGCCACGTCCATATCGCGAATGGCCATCCACTCACGGCCCACCGCACCGCGCACCAGGTTCTTGGCCAGCAGGGCCACCACCACCAGTACGCTCAGGCAGAACAGGTACTTGGCCAGCGGACTTTCCAGCGACAGGCCAAACACCTGCAAGTTGGAAACGGAAACCGAGCCGGAAGGAGAATAGTTGGTGAACCACTGCACGCGCAGGAACATCCAATCCGCAAAAAACTGCGCCGCCAAAGTGGCCACGGCCAGGTACAAGCCCTTCACCCGCAAGCTCGGCAGGCCGAACAAAATACCGAACGCCATGGCGCAAAAACCGCCCAGCACCAGGGCCACCAGCAAGGGAATGCCTTCCACCCGGACAAAGAAGTTGTAGGCCGCATAGGCGCCCACCGCCATGAAGGCACCGGAACCCAGCGAAATCTGACCGCAATAGCCCACCAGAATATTCACGCCCACGGCAGCGAGCGCAAAAATCAGGAATGGAATAAAGATGGCACGGAACATGTACTCGCTGGACAGCATGGGCACCAGCACGAAGCCAACCGCCATCAAGGCGATCATCGCAATGCGGTCTTGCGCAATCGGGAAGATCTGCTGGTCTTCGCGGTACGTGGTTTTGAATTGGCCGTTTTCTCTGTAGAACATTTTTTAACTTTCAAACGCGGTCAATGATCTTTTCACCGAACAGGCCTTGCGGACGAATCAGCAGGAAACCCAAGGCCAGCACATAGGCAAACCAGATTTCGATACCGCCGCCAACAAACGGCCCCAAATACACTTCGGACAACTTCTCGCCCACACCGATGATCAGGCCGCCCACAATGGCGCCTGGCACCGAGGTCAGACCGCCCAGAATCACCACCGGCAAAGCGCGCAACGCCACGGTGGTCAGCGAAAACTGCACGCCCAGTTTGCTACCCCAGATCATGCCGGCCACCAGTGCCACCACGCCTGCCACGCACCAGACAATGACCCAGATGCGGTTCAGCGGAATACCGATACTTTGGGCGGCTTGGTGGTCGTCGGCCACAGCGCGCAGTGCGCGACCGGTCGCGGTCTTCTGGAAGAACATGCTGAGCAGCGCCACCAGGGCGGCGGCGATGATGGCCGCGTAAAAGTCTTCCTTGTTGATCAGGATGCCGCCCTCGAAGGTGCTCTCCAGCAGCATCACCGGATCTTTGGGCATGCCGATATCAATCTTGTAGATGCTGCTGCCAAACAGGGTCTGGCCCAGGCCTTCCATAAAGTAGGTAATACCCAGCGTGGCCATCAGCAGCGTGGTGCCTTCCTGGTTCACCAGCGAGCGCAACACCAGGCGTTCAATCACCCAGGCCACCACAAACATCACCGCACCGGCTCCAACAAATGCCAGCAGATTGACGGTAAAGAAATCCGTTATGCCCAGCGCAGGAATCCACTCCGAAAAGCGTGCCATGGCCAGCGCTGCGAACAGCACCATCGCACCCTGTGCAAAGTTGAACACACCGGATGCTTTGTAAATCAGCACAAAGCCCAGTGCAACCAGCGAATACAACATGCCGGCCATCAGGCCGCCCAATAGAGTTTCTAGAAAGAATGCCATTTCTTGATCCTTAGTGGCTGGTACCGAGGTACGCGCTAATCACGTCTTCGTTATTGCGTACTTCGTCGGGCGTGCCGTCGCCGATTTTCTTGCCGTAGTCCAGCACCACCACACGGTCGGAGATGTCCATCACCACGCCCATGTCGTGCTCGATCAGGACCACGGTGGTTCCGAACTCGTCGTTCACGTCCAGCACAAAGCGGCACATGTCCTGCTTTTCTTCGACGTTCATACCGGCCATGGGCTCGTCAAGCAGCAGCACTTGCGGCTCCATCGCCAGGGCACGACCCAGGTCAACGCGCTTTTGCAAACCGTAGGGCAATTGGCCAACCGGCGTCTTGCGATAGGCCTGAATTTCCAGGAAGTCGATGATGCGTTCCACCGCCTCGCGGTGCTGAATTTCTTCGCGCTCGGCGGGTCCAATGCGCAGCGCCTGCATCAGGATGTTGCTCTTGATCTTCAGATTGCGGCCCGACATGATGTTGTCGAGCACGCTCATGCCCTTGAACAGCGCCAGGTTCTGGAAGGTGCGCCCGATGCCCATGCTGGCCACCTGGTGGCTGTCCATGTGGCTGAAGGTTTGACCGCGGAAGGTGATCGAGCCGACTTGCGGCCGGTACACACCGTTGATGCAGTTCAGCATCGAGCTCTTGCCGGCACCGTTGGGGCCGATGATGGAGCGGATTTCGTGCTCTTTGACGTTGAACGAAATGTCCGTCAGCGCTTTCACGCCACCGAAGCTCAAAGAGATGTTCTTGACGTCGAGGATGACGTCACCGATTTTTTTCTTGGTCATGCTGCAGCTTTCACCGGTGCAAATGTCTTGGCGTCGTCGAGCTTGAGCGTGGCGCTTACGCTGCCGGTGCGCCCGTCTTCGAACTTGACCACGGTTTCAATAAACTGGCTGCTCTTGCCCGCGTAGAGCGCATCGACCAGCGCGTTGTATTTGTCGGCGATGAAGCCGCGGCGGACCTTGTTGGTGCGGGTCAGTTCGCCGTCGTCGGCGTCGAGTTCCTTGTGCAGCACCAGGAAGCGACTGACCTGGCTACCAGCCAGCAGCGTGTCCACGCTCAGGTCGGCGTTGACCTTTTCCACACATTCCTTGATCAGTTGGTACACCTCGGGCTTTTGCGCCAGATCGGTATAGCCAGCGTAAGGCAGGTTGCGGCGCTCAGCCCAGTTACCCACCGCGTCAAAGTCGATGTTGATGAACACGCAGACTTTTTCGCGACCGTCGCCGTAGGCCACCACTTCCTTGATGTGCTGGAAGAACTTGAGTTTGTTTTCCACGTACTTGGGCGCAAACATGGCGCCATCGAAGGCTCCGCCCTTGATGCGGCCCACGTCCTTCACGCGGTCAATAATTTTCAGGTGCCCGTGGCTGTCAATAAAGCCGGCATCGCTGGTGTGGTACCAGCCGTCCGCAGTCAGCACCTCGGCGGTAGCGGCCGGGTTCTTGTAGTACTCCTTCAGCAAGCCGGGAGACTTGACCAGAATTTCGCCGTTCTCAGCCACCTTGATTTCCACACCCTGGCACGGCACACCCACCGTGTCGGCGCGCGCTTCGTTGTCAGGCTGCAGGCAGACGAACACCGCTGTTTCGGTCGAGCCGTAAAGCTGTTTGATGTTGATGCCAATGGAGCGGTAAAAGCTGAACAGGTCAGGGCCAATCGCCTCACCCGCCGTGTAGGCCACGCGCACGCGGCTGAAGCCCAGCGTATTGCGCAGCGGGCCGTACACCATCATGTTGCCCAAGGCGTAGAGCAGACGATCCATAAAGCCCACCGACTTGCCGTCCATCAGGGCGGGGCCGACCTTCTGCGCCACCGCCATGAAGGCGTGGAACATCTTGCGCTTGAAGGCGCCGGCGTCTTCCATGCGAATCATCACGCTGGTGAGCAGGCCTTCGAACACGCGGGGAGGCGCAAAGTAATACGTCGGACCAATTTCTTTCAGGTCGATGGTGGCGGTGGCAGCCGACTCGGGGCAGTTCACCACATAGCCGCAGGCCAGCCACTGCGCGTAGCTGAAAATGTTTTGTCCGATCCAGGCCGGCGGCAGGTAGGCCAGCACTTCTTCCGAGCTGGTGAGCTTGTCAAATTCGGCTCCGGCCTGGGCGCGGTTTAACAGCGAGTCGTGCGTGTGCACCACGCCCTTGGGGTTACCGGTGGTGCCCGACGTAAAGAACATGGCAGCCACACCTTCGGCGGTGAGCTTGGCGACTTCTTCCTTGAAAAAGTCGGT
>CAKZJN010000500.1 GCA_936943465.1 uncultured Rhodoferax sp. | reverse complement strand
CAGACCGCCGCGCCCCTGTCCCGCTGGATTCGTGAGTCCGAGCTGATCCCGCTGATGGCCGAAATGGGCATCACTGTCAACTTCTGGCATCTGGCCGATGCCGGCAAAGACACCGTCGAACTGCTGGGCCGCCTGCTCAGCACCTACGGCGAAGGGCCCAACTACATCGTGGTGAAGAACCAGGGCCGCGGCAGCGACTTCTCACAACTCGAAGCCTCGACCGCCCTGCAACGGGCGCTGGAACTGGGCGCCCAGGTGGTGACGCTGGGCCAGTTGCACGAAGCCAGCATGCGCAAGATCGACCGCCAAAACGCCAGCTTCTGGGCGGCCACCAACACCAAATCCGGTGACGATGCGCTGGGCCTGCTGGAGCGCCAGCGGGTCAAAAACTGGCTGAAAAACGCCTACGCAACCTTCGACACGCTGCCCCTGGGCTAGCCAAAACCGGGGCTGGCCACTGGCATACTCTAAACCGTGAACGCCACGACCGACCCCAGCCCCGACGAACCTGCACGGCCAGCATCCGAGATGCCGGCCCAGGCATTGCGCTGCACGTCGGAGTCGGGGCACTTTGATGAATTGCGCAGTGGCGTTGCGCCGCCCGACAAAAGCGCTAGCCAAGGCTTGCCTTTGAACGCCGAGTGGCAGCAGTTTTTTGCCCACGCCGATGCGCCGACCGCGTCCGACATGGACGCACGCTACGCCAGTCTGCAACGCCAGGTCCGCGACAACGGCGTGACCTACAACGTCTATGCCGACCAGGAAGGGCCCCAGCGCCCCTGGTCGCTGGACCTGTTTCCGCTCATCGTCGATGCGGCCAGTTGGGCCCATATCGAGGCCGGCGTGCTGCAGCGGGTCAAGTTGCTGGAAGCGGTGCTAAAAGACGTTTACGGCCCGCAAAATTTCTTGAAACAAGGCCTGCTGCCAGGCGCCCTGGTGCACGGCCATCCGGGTTACCTGCGCAACATGCATGGCGTGGTGCCCGCCGGTGGCGTGCACTTGCATGTAGCCGCCTTTGACATTGCGCGCGGGCCCGATGGGCTTTGGTGGCTGGTGGGACAGCGCACGCAGGCGCCTTCGGGCCTGGGTTACCTCTTGGAAAACCGCTTGGCGGTGTCGCGCCAGTTTCCGCAAGCCTTCCAGAACCTGCGCGTGCAGCGCTTGGCCGCCACCTACCGCGCGCTGATGGAGAGCCTGAAAAGCCTCAGCCCGGCCGGAGCCGACTCGCACATCGCGCTGATGACGCCCGGCCCCTATAACGAAACCTATTTTGAGCACGCCTACCTGGCGCGCTACCTCGGCATCACGCTGGTCGAGGGCAGTGACCTGATCGTGCGGGACGAGCGTCTGTTCCTCAAAACCCTGCAAGGGCTGGTACCGATTCACGGCCTGCTCAAGCGGGTGGACGACCAGTACATGGACCCGCTGGAACTGCGCGCGGACTCCACGCTGGGTGTGCCGGGGTTGCTGCAGGCGATTCGCGCCGGCAATGTGCTGGTGGCCAATGCACCGGGCTCGGCCTTTGCCGAGTCGCCCGCACTGCTCGGCTTTTTGCCGGCGCTGGCGCGCCACGTGCTCGGCGAGTCTTTGCTGTTGCCTTCGCTGGCCACCTGGTGGTGCGGCGAACACAGCGCCCTGGAAGAGGCATTGCCGTATCTGGCCGAGCGTGCCGTCAAGCCCACCTACCCCGGCTCCAGCATCCACGAATCCTTTAGCCCGGTGATTGCCCGCCATTTGAGCCGCATGGAACTCGACGCCGTGGCCGGACGCATCCTGCGCCAGGGCGAGGAACATACGGTGCAAGCCTATTTGCCGTTCTCGCAAATGCCGACCTGGCAGGCAGGCAGTGCCGACAAGCAGGGGCAAGTGGTAGCCCGGTCGGTGCTGCTGCGCGTGTTTGCCGTGTCGGATGGGCTGGCTTCGGACGGCACACCGCGCTGGCGCGTATTGCCCGGCGGTCTGGCGCGGGTGGCTGGGGCACATATTGACATTGCCTCCATGCAGCGCGGCGGCAGCAGTGCCGACGTCTGGGCCCTTACGCAGGGCGACGTGGACACCAGCACCCTGTTGCAGAACGGCAGCAATGCGCCCAGTCCGGCGCGCCGCAAACGGCTGGTCACCAGCCGCGCGGCCGAGAACCTTTATTGGCTGGGGCGCTACACCGAGCGGGCAGAAAACTCGGTGCGCATGGCGCGTCTAACGCTGGAATGCCTGGGCGGTGAAGACCAGACCTCGGTCCCGCTGCAACACTGGCTCAGCCACATGGCCGTGAGCAACACACTGGTGTTGCCGGGCGTGCCGTCTGCGGTGCAAGCGCGACGCGTTTTCGAGCGTTCGCTGATTTCCAGTCTGGGCGCCAACGATGGTGCGACCAGCGTGGGCTACAGCCTGCGCGCCCTCAAGCTGGCAGCCGCATCGGTACGCGAGCGCCTGTCGCAAGAGCACTGGAACATGATCGTGCGTTGCGAGGAGGAACTGTTTGCCCGCTGCGCAGCGCACACCGCCAAGGGCGATTTTTCGGCTACGGCGGCGCTGCGCGTACTTAAAACCAGCAGCGACTACCTGGCGGCCATTACCGGCGCCCAGACCGACCGCATGACGCGCGACGACGGCTGGCGTCTGCTGAGCATTGGCCGACATGTGGAGCGCCTGGCCTTTCTGGCCGGCGCGCTGGAGCGCGCCATTGAACTCGGCACCTTGCAAAGCGGCGGCGGCTTTGAAGCATTGCTGGAACTGTTTGACAGCACCATCACCTTCCGCGCGCAGTACCAGCAAAGCCGCGATATGGCGGCGCTGACCGACCTGCTGGTGCTCGACCTGGACAACCCGCGCTCGCTGGCCTGGGTCGCCCACACGCTGCGCGGGCGCCTGGCCAAGTTGGCTGGCAGCCCAGCGGGCGTGCTCAGCACCCTGTCGCTCAAGGTGCCAGCACCGCAGGACTGGGACTTTTCCAGCGACCACGAACATGCCTCTGAATTGCTGGAGCCGGTGTCGCTGCTGGAGTTGCTGCGCACGCTGCGCGCCAGCGCCTTCAATGTGTCGGACGACATCAGCACCACCTACTTCACCCACTCTGCGGGAACCAACCAAAGCCTGGCCACCTGATGCTGCTGCAAGTTACCCACGACACCACCTACCGCTACCAGCCGGCCGTAGAAACCGCACAGCACATGGCCTACATGGAGCCGCGTGCGCATGCAGGCCAGACCGTGCTCGACTTTTCGCTGCTGATCAACCCGGCACCCGCGCAAATGCGGCGCTCCACCGATGTGTATGGCAACGCCCGCTGTTTTTTTTCGCTGCAGTCACCCCATGAAATCCTGAGCGTGGTGGCCCACAGCCTGGTGTCGACGCAGGCCCGCGAAGATGTGGAAAGCGCCTTGCCATGGGACAAGGTGCGCGACCTGTTTCGCTACCAGGCGGGGCGCACGTTTGATGCCGCATCCGAGTTCGTCTACCCCTCGCCGTTTGTGCCGCGCCACGGCAACTTTTCAGCCTATGCGCGCAGCAGTTTCAGTGCCGGCACGTCGCTGCTTTCGGCCTGCATCGACCTGATGCAGCGCATTCACACCGATTTTGAGTACGCCAGCCAAAGCACCCAGATCAACACGCCTGTGCTGCAGGCGTTGGCCCAGCGCAAGGGGGTTTGCCAGGACTTCTCGCACCTGATGATTGCCTGCCTGCGAACCCTCGGCTTGCCGGCGCGCTACGTCAGTGGCTACATGCTCACGCACCCGCCCGAGGGCCAGCCCCGCCTGGTGGGCAGCGATGCGTCGCATGCCTGGGTCAGCGTCTACCTGCCCGATCTGCCCGAAGCCCAGCGCTGGTGCGACTTTGACCCCACCAACAACCGATGGGGCTGGCACGCGCCCGGTGAAGACTACGTGACGGTGGCAACCGGGCGCGATTTTGGCGACGTGTCGCCGCTGCGCGGCGTGATTCACGGCGGCGCCAGTCACATTCTGAGCGTGGGCGTCACGGTAGCACCGGTCGGTGAAAATGCGGCTCCCGGGGCGAGCACCGATGCCATGCAGGTGGCTACTTTGTCGCAGAGTCAGTCGCAATCGCGTGGGGCATCACCATCCCAAAGCCAATCGCAGTCCCAAAACTAAAGGAAACAAAGCATGAGCGTGTACGACAAACTGGCCGAACTGAACATCACCCTGCCCCCGGTAGCGGTTCCTGCGGCCGCCTATGTGCCCTTTGTGCAAAGCGGCAATTTGGTGTTCTTGAGCGGCCACGTGGCCAAGAAAGACGGCAAACCCTGGGTCGGCCAACTTGGCAAGAACATGACCACCGACGAAGCCAAGCTGGCGGCCCGCGCCGTGGCCATTGATTTGATGGGCACGCTGCACGCGGCGGTCGGCGACCTGAACCGGGTCACGCGCATCGTCAAGCTGATGTCCCTGGTGAATTCCACCGGTGACTTCACCGAGCAGCACCTCGTGACCAATGGCGCCAGCGAGCTGATCGGACAGGTGTTTGGCGACAAGGGCGCCCATGCGCGCAGCGCCTTTGGCGTGGCACAAATTCCGATGGGTTGCTGCGTCGAGATAGAACTGATTGCCGAAATCGGGTAAATCCCGGAAACTGGCGGCGAACCAAAATTAATCGCCGCATTCGGCACCGGGAGCGCCCGCAAGTTGGACAAGATTCGCAACGATTCGCACAGGCGATACGAGCCCGGCTACCTGATCCTGGGTTTTCTGATTGTCAATTTGCTGGCGGGCGTAGGCATTCTGGCAAGCCTTTCCAGTAGCCGAGCCGCCTACGAAGACAGCGCCGTCGTAGCCAGCCGCAACATGGCGGACACACTGGACCAGAGCGTGAGCGCTCGCGTCGGCACCATCGACATCACACTGCAAGCTGCCATCGATGCCCTTGAAGAAGCGCTACGCACGCAAGGGCACCTCAACCCCGCCAAGGTCAACGACCAATTGCTGCGCCTGCAGCAGCGGCTGACCTATGTGGACGGCATACGGGCCACCGACGCCAATGGCCATGTGCTGTATGGCTACGAAGTGGGCCCTGAAACAAAAGCCCATTGGAGCGAGCGCGACTTTTTTGTGCCACTGTCGAGTGGAACGACCAAAGGCTTGGTCGTCACCAACCCCATTTTCGGCAAAGTCAACCAGCGCTGGGTGCTGGCTTTCGTTCGGCGCTACAACAAGCCGGATGGCAGCTTTGCCGGCCTGATTTCCGCGTCCATTCCAGTCGACTATTTCAACGAACTGCTGGCTTCTTTGGATGTGGGGCCGAATGGTGTCGCCCTGATGCGCGACGCCCAAATGGGCCTGATCGCGCGTTACCCACGGCTGCCTGGACCGGCCGGTGAGGTGGGCTCCCAATTGTTCTCGCCGGACATGCAAACCGCTGTGCAGTCGGGGGACAAGAGCGTTACCTTTCGCTCCAAGCGCACGCCTGATGGCATTGAGCGGGTGCACACCTACCGGCGCCTGTCGGACGTTCCGTTTCACCTGCTGACAGGGCTTGGCACCGCCGACTACCTGGCGCCCTGGAATGAAGAAGTCCACAAATCCAGCATCGGATTTGGAATCTTCATGCTGATGACGCTGTTTGCCGGCGGGTTGCTGCACCGCTCCAATCTGCAAAGGCACCGGGCGCAGGAACGCATCCGCTTTGTGATGCAGGGTGCCAACGATGGCATTCATGCCCTGACGTCCAGCGGCAAACTGATTTATGCCAACGATGCCTTTTTCAAGATGCTGGGCCGCGAACATACCGACAACAGCGCGCTACGGGTTGCCGACTGGGATACACAACTCAGTGACATCGAGATTCAGCAGCATTTGAGCCAGGCCATTCGCGATGGAGGTAAGTCCGTCGTGCAGACCGTGCATCGCCGGCTGGATGGCTCCACCTTTCCGGTGGAAGTGGTCCTGACGCCCCAGGTCATGGAGGGGCAGGACGTGTTGTTTTGCTCTTCACGCGACATCTCAGAACGCCTGAAGGCCGAAGCCGAAGTGCGCCAGTCCCAAGAGACCATGCTGGCCGCTGTCAATTCCGTGGATGAAGCCTTTGTGATCTATGACGACCAGGACCGGCTGGTTTACTGCAACGAGCGCTACCGGCAGTTGTATGCCACCACGGCCGACCTCATTGTCTATGGCGCCACGTTTGAAAGCATCGTCCGCAAGGGTTCCGAACGGGGCATTTACGCCGAGGCCAAGGGCCGCATTGACGCATTCGTAGCCGAGCGGGTGAAAGCCCACCAATCGGGCAATCAGCAGGTCATCACCCACATGGACGACGGACGCGTCATGCGGGTGCTGGACCGCAAGTTGCCCAATGGCTTTATCGTGGGCTTCCGGATCGACATTACCGAACTGGACCGTTCCCGAAAGCAAGCCGAAGCGTCGGCCGAGTCCAAGGCGCAATTCCTGGCCAATATGAGCCATGAAATTCGCACGCCCATGAACGCCATCATGGGCATGCTGAACCTGCTGGAAAGCACCGAACTCAACACCCGCCAGCGCGACTACGCCGGCAAAGCGTTTGGCGCCGCCCACAACATGCTGGGGCTGCTGAACAACATCCTCGATTTCAGCAAGATGGAGGCCGGCAAGTTGCCGCTGGAGCACTTGCCGTTCCGGCTCGACTCGCTGCTGCGTGACCTCTCGGTGGTGCTGTCGTCCAGCGTCCGCTCCAAGACGGTGGAGGTGCTGTTTGACATCGACCCCACGGTGCCCGACGTGGTAGTGGGCGACGGCATGCGCCTGCAACAGGTACTTGTCAACCTGGGTGGCAATGCGGTCAAGTTCACCGAGCAGGGGCAAGTGGTGATTGGCTTGCGTGTACTGCATGCGGGCGAGCGGAAAGTGGTGATTGCTTTCTCGGTGCAGGACTCGGGCATTGGCATTGCCCCCGAACACCAGGCGCAAATATTCACCGGCTTTTCGCAAGCCGAAGCCTCCACCACGCGGCGCTTTGGCGGCACCGGGCTGGGGCTAACCATCAGCAAGAGTCTGGTGGAACTGATGGGCGGCACCCTGGCCCTGGACAGCGCACCCGGTCGGGGCAGCACCTTTGGCTTTGAACTGGAGTTTCCGGTGCCAGCCGAAGTTCCCGAAGAGCTGCAGGTGCCAACCCGCCCACCTTTGGCCAAGCAGCGCGTGCTGATCGTGGATGACAACCCGGTAGCCGACAGCCTGCTACGCAAGATGGTGCAGTCTCTGGGCTGGGAAGCCGAATGCGTGGAAAGCGGTCGCGCGGCGGTGGAGCACATTCAGCAAGTGGGCGTGCTGGCCCGCAAGGACTTTCCGTACTCGTTGATTCTGATGGACTGGCAGATGCCGGACATGGACGGCTGGCAGACCACGCACCAGATCCGCAGCCTGGCCCGCGCCTGCACCGGGGCACCCCCGGTCATCATCATGCTGAGTGCCAATGGCCGGCAGGAACTGGCGCTGCGCTCGGCAGAAGAACAGGCGCTGGTGCAGGGCATTCTGGTCAAACCGGTCACGGCGTCGCTGATTTTGGATGCGGTAATGAACGCAGGCAGCGAGAACGCCGGCCTGCGCAAGCGCACCGCCGCCCGGGCCAGCAAGCGGCAACTGGCCGGCATGCGCATTCTGGTGGTGGAAGACAACCTGATTAACCAGCAGGTAGCGGAGGAACTGCTTAGCGCTGAGGGCGCGATTGTGTCCATGGCCGCGAACGGGCAACTCGGGGTAGATGCGGTACGCGCCGCCGCACCGCAGTTTGATGTGGTGCTGATGGACGTGCAGATGCCGGTGCTGGACGGCTATGCAGCCACCGGCGTGATCCGGCAGGACTTGGGTCTTGGCCAGTTGCCCATCATCGCCATGACGGCCAACGCCATGCCGGGCGACCGCGAAACCTGCATGGACGCGGGCATGAACGAGCACATTGGCAAGCCGTTTGACATGGCACGGCTGATTTCCCTGCTGATTCGCATCACCGGCTTTGTGCCGCCGGAATCCCTGCCCTTGGAAACCGGTCGGGTCGATACCCCAGCACAGCCCGATCTGCCCGAAATTGAGGGCCTGGACCTCAAGGCCGCCGTGGCCCGCATGTCTGGGGCGCGCAGTCTGTACCGGCGCACGGCACAGGATTTTCTGGGCATTCTGGCCAACATCCACACGGACTTGCTCGCCCAATGGCAGGCCGGCGACCGGCGCAAGCTCGGCATGTCGCTGCACACGCTCAAGGGCAATGCCGGCACGCTGGGCGTAACGGCCCTGGCGCTGGAGGCCAAGCGGCTGGAGCAGCTATTCAAAGGTGACCAGGAACTGCCCCACGCCCGGTTGGAACTCGAGAGCCTTGCACCGTCCATTGCGGAAGCCCGCTTGGTTTTGCGGCAGGCCATTACGGCCTTGGACGATGTAGCACCAAAGCCCAGCAGTGCAGCGACAACCGCCAAGCCGCCCGCCGTGCGTGCGGTTCTGGAGCCACTCCTATCCCGACTTGCGGGCTTGCTGGCGCAGTCCGACATGGAGGCGCTGCAGGCCTTTGCCGAGATGCGGCCGCAACTGGAATCGCTCCCGGAAAACCTGCTGGAGCGGCTGGAGACGCCGCTGCAGAATCTGGACTTTGAGGCGGCGCACCAGGCCTGCAAGGCGGCGTTGAAGGCCTTGCCAGCCTAGACCACAAAACAAGCCCAGCCTCTGAGCCTACAAACTCATGAATCCTGCTATGAATGAAAAACCCGAAGCCATCCTCGCCACCGACGCGCCCCTGCGCACCCAGGCCAGCAACTACCCCGAACCGTTTGCCTCGCGCATGGGCGGGCGCGAAAAACGGGTGCTTGGCAACATGTTTGGACTGTCCAACTTCGGTGTCAACCTGACCCGGCTGGCCCCCGGCGCGCAATCGGCGCTGCGCCACTGCCACAGCCGGCAGGACGAGTTCGTCTACATCCTGCAGGGCAACCCCACGCTAATCACCGATGCCGGCCCGACCAATTTGACGCCCGGCATGTGCGCGGGGTTCAAAGCCGGCACCGGCAATGGACACCACCTGGTCAACCACAGCTCGGAAGAGGTGCTGTACCTGGAAGTGGGTGACCGCACGCCGGGTGACGAGGGCAACTACCCCGACGACGATTTAAAGGCCCTGATGCAGCCCGACGGCAAGTGGGCCTTTGTGCACAAGGACGGCAGGCCCTACGCCTGAGCGCAGCGCATGCGCGCGCATTACAAAAACTCATGCGGTCGCTGCAAAAACATCATGCCCGCTGACGCCGCGTTGGGCATTTCTTTGACTTGATAATCTTTTTTGCCGTCCCGGCGCCATTGGAGATTCCATTCATGTCAGACGAAGTAGCAGGTCGTTCCTCTCCCAGAAGACGCGCCGGTCGTGGCAGCGGCACCGTCCGCGCCGGAGCCTCCACGGCCAAGTACCGCCAGCTCATCAACCGCATGCCGCCGACGCCGGTGGTGTCGGAAGACGAACTTGAAGCCATCCACAACGCGTCGCTCACCGTGCTCGAAGAAATGGGCATGGATTTCATGCACCCCGACGCGCGCGCCATTCTCAAGAAGGCCGGCGCCGATGTGAAGGAAGGTTCGGAGCGGGTGCGGTTCGATCGCAACCTGATTCTGCAAACCATCAAGACCTGCCCCAGCGAATTCACCCTGCACGCGCGCAACCCTGAGCGCAACATCCGCATCGGCGGCAAGAACATTGCTTTTGCCCAGGTCGCCAGTCCGCCCAACTGCTCCGATATGCAAGGCGGCCGGCGCGCCGGTAACCAGAAAGACTTTCGCGATCTGGTCAAACTGGCCCAGTGCCACGACATCATTCACTGCACCGGCGGTTATCCGGTGGAGCCCACCGACATCCACGCCTCGGTGCGGCACCTGGAATGCCTTTCAGACATTGCCAAGCTGACAGACAAGGCGTTTCACGTCTATTCGCTGGGCAAGGAGCGCAACCAGGACGGCATGGAGATCGCCCGCATTGCGCGCGGCATCAGCCACGAACAATTTGAGGCCGAGCCTTCGCTGTTCACCATCATCAACAGCAACTCGCCGCGCAAGCTCGACACGCCCATGTTGCAAGGCATCATGGAAATGTCTTCGCGCAACCAGATCGTGATGCTCACGCCGTTCACGCTAGCCGGCGCCATGGCCCCGGTCACGGTGGCGGGTGCGCTGGTGCAGCAAAACGCCGAGGCGCTGGCCGGCATCGCCTTTACCCAGATGGTGCGCCCCGGTGCCCCGGTGGTGTACGGCGGCTTTACCAGCAACGTGGATATGAAAACCGGCGCCCCCGCCTTTGGCACGCCCGAGTACATGAAGGCGGTGCTGGCCGGCGGGCAGCTTTGCCGCAAGTACGGCATTCCCTACCGCACCAGCAATGTGAACGCCGCCAATACGGTGGACGCGCAGGCGGCCTACGAGTCGGTGTTCTCGCTCTGGGCACTGACGCAGGGTGGCGGCAACTTCATCATGCACAGCGCGGGCTGGCTCGAAGGCGGCCTGACCGCCTCATTCGAGAAGTTCATTCTGGACTGCGACCTGCTACAGATGGTGGCCGAGTACCTCACACCGCTGGACGTGAGTGAGTCGGCACTGGCGCTCGACGCGATTCGCGATGTGGAGCCCGGCGGCCACTACTTTGGCACGGCGCACACGCTGGAACGCTTTGAGCACGCCTTCTATTCGCCGCTCATTTCCGACTGGCGCAACTTCGAAACCTGGACCGAGGGCGGTAGCCCCACGGCCTACCAGAAGGCCAACGCCATCTGGCAGAAGGAACTGGCCGAATACCAGCGCCCCGCCATGGACCCGGCCATCGAAGAAGAATTGGACGCATTCGTTGCCAAGCGCAAAGCCGAAGGCGGCGCGCCCACCGATTTTTGATACAACCACACAGTAAGTAGACAAAAGGATTTGATGTGAAGACAACAGCACGGGTAGTCATCATCGGCGGCGGTGTCGTCGGTTGTTCGGTTCTGTACCACCTGACCAAAAAGGGCTGGAGTGATGTGATGCTGCTGGAGCGCGACCAGCTCACCAGCGGCTCCACCTGGCACGCCGCCGGCGGCTTCCACACACTCAACGGCGACCCCAATGTGGCCATGCTGCAAAGCTACACCGTGAGCCTGTACCAGGAGCTGGAACGCATCTCCGGTCAGAGCTGCGGCATGCACAAGTCGCCCGGCATCATGCTGGCCGATACGCCCGAGCGCATGGAGTTTTTGAAGATGACGGTGGCGCGCGGACGCTACCTGGGCATGGAGACCGAAATCATCTCGGTCGCCGAGGCCAAGAAGTACTTTCCCTTCATTGAAGAAAAGTACTTTCTGGGCGCGTTGCTCGACCCCAATGAAGGCCACCTCGACCCCAGCGGTACCACCTATGCCTACGCCAAGGCGGCACGCCTGGGCGGCGCCACCATCGAGGTGCAAACCAAGGTCGAAAGCCTGGAGCAAAAGCCCGACGGCACCTGGCGCGTCATCACCAACAAGGGCGTTGTGGAGTGCGAGCATGTGGTGAACTGCGGCGGCCTGTGGGCGCGCGAAGTGGGCCGCATGGTGGGCATCGAGTTGCCGGTGCTGGCCATGGAACACATGTATCTGGTCACCGATGACATCCCCGAAGTGGTGGAGTTCAACAAGAGCGCGGGCAAGGAAATCGGCCACGTGATTGACTTCGGTGCCGAGAGTTACCTGCGCCAGGAAGGCAAGGGCATGGTGCTGGGCGTGTACGAGCAGGCCGGCGTGCCCTGGAGCCCGAAGAACACGCCCTGGACCTTTGGCCAGGAGCTGCTGGCCCCCGATCTGGACCGCATTGCACCGTCGCTGGAAATTGCCTTCAAGCACTTCCCCACGCTGGAGCACGCCGGCATCAAGCGCGTGATCAATGGCCCATTTACCTTTGCGCCCGACGGCAACCCGCTGGTGGGCCCGGTGCAGGGACGTACCAATTTCTGGAGTGCCTGCGGCGTGATGGCCGGTTTCAGCCAGGGTGGCGGCGTCGGCCTGGCCCTGTCCAACTGGATGGTGGATGGCGACCCCGGCTTTGACATCTGGGGCATGGACGTGGCGCGCTACGGCGACTGGACCACCCGCACCTACACCAACGCCAAGGTACGCGAAAACTATTCGCGCCGCTTCCGCATCCGCTTCCCCAACGAGGAATTGCCTGCCGCCCGCCCCGTGCAAACCACGCCGCTCTACGACACGTTTATTGAACAAGGCGCGGTGATGGGCGACTCCTGGGGCATGGAAACGCCGCTGTGGTTTGCACCGAGCAAGGCCGAGGCGCATGACGTGGTGAGCTTCCACCGCAGCAACGATTTCCCGCACATCAAGGCCGAATGCATGGCGGTGCGCGAGGGCGTGGGCGTGACCGAGATTGCCAACTTCGCCAAGTACGAAATCACCGGCGCCGGTGCCGAGGCCTGGCTGCTCAAGGTGATGACCAACACCATGCCCAAAACCGGCCGCATCATGCTCACGCCGATGCTCAATGAGAACGGCAAGATCATTGGCGACTTCACCATCGCCAAGGCCGACGAGGGCCGCTACATGATGTGGGGATCCAGCCAGGCGCAGGTCTATCACATGCGTTGGTTTGAGCAACACTTGCCCAAGGACGGCTCGGTGAAGGTGGAGCCCTATGGCATGAAGCTGATCGGCCTGTCGATTGCGGGACCCAAGTCGCGCGAACTGCTGCAACGCCTGACCGATGACGATGTGTCCGGTGAGTCCTTCAAATTCATGGACTACCGCGAGATGGAGGTGGCCACCGTCAAGGCAAAGGTCAACCGCGTCACCTACACCGGTGACCTGGGCTTTGAGATCTGGGTCGCGCCCGAATACCAGCGCCGCCTGTACGCCAGCATCATGGCCGCAGGAGCCGATCTGGGCATTCGCAACTTCGGCATGCGCGCGCTCTTGTGCATGCGCCTGGAGAAAAACTTCGGCACCTGGTTCCGCGAGTTCCGCCCGATCTATGGGCCGTTCGAGGCCGGTCTGGACCGCTTCATCAAACTCGACAAGCCCGACTTCATCGGCAAGGCCGCGGCAGTGAAAGAGAAAACCGAAGGCCCCAAGAAGACGCGCATCTTCATGGTGGTGGACGCTGATGACTGCGACGTGATGGGTGACGAGCCGATTTGGGTCGATGGCAAGGTGGTCGGCTGGGTGACGTCCGGCGGCTTTGGTCACTACGTGAACCAATCGCTGGCGCAGGGCTATATTCCAACCGAAATGGTCCAACCGGGCATGAAGCTGGAGATCGAGATACTGGGTGAGCGCCGCAGCGCCACCCTGCAGATGGATCCACCCTTTGACCCCGAAGCCAAACGCATGAGGATGTAAGCGAAAAAATCACCCTGGGTTGATGCATATTTTTATAACAAATGTTATAACAAAACCTCACCCCAGGAGACTGTCATGAGCGCACTCAAACTTACCCAAATTGGCAATTCCGTCGGCGTAATCCTGCCCAAGGAAGTGCTCGCCCGCCTGAAGCTGGAAAAGGGAGACACGGTGTACCTGACGGATGCCGCCAATGGTGTGATGCTTACGCCGTATAGCGAAGCATTTGAGACCCAAATGAATGCAGCGCGCCGCATCATGAAGCAGCGCCGCAACGTGCTGCGCGAATTGGCGAAATGACGACTTCAAGCAAGTCTGCCGAAGCGTGGGTCTGGATTGAGGCCGCGGTCTTGCATGCGGTGCATGAGGAGCAACTGGCCGAACATGGCGGACCGAGCGGCGTGCGTGATGCGGGCCTGTTGGAGTCCGCCTTGGCTCGCCCCCGCCAACTTGCAAACTATGGTCAACCTGACCTGGCCGAACTGGCCTCCAGCCTGGCCTATGGACTTGCGCGCAACCACCCGTTTGTAGATGGCAACAAGCGCACAGCGTTTGTTGCAATCGAATTGATGCTCGTGCTCAATGGCTACCGTTTGGCCGCTGACGATGCAAGCTGCGTGTTGACCACACTGGCATTGGCTGCGGGTGAACTGGATGAAGCGGGTTTGGCAACATGGGTACGCACCCACATGGAACCTGAACCCTTTGCCGATAGCAATGCACCCTTTGACGTTTAACCGGACCATCCCCGATTTCCCATGACCCAAACCTATTCCATCTGGTCGCTGCTCAAGCATGCGATGGGCGGCCACAAAGGCTGGGAGCGTGCCTGGCGCGACCCCGTGCCCAAGAAAAGTTACGACGTGATCATCGTGGGCGGCGGCGGGCACGGGCTGGCCACCGCCTATTACCTGGCCAAAA
>CAKZJN010000499.1 GCA_936943465.1 uncultured Rhodoferax sp. | reverse complement strand
GCCGGCAAGTTTGTGGGCGATGTGATTGCCCCGCTCAACCAAACGGGTGACGAAATCGGCGCGCAATGGAAAGACGGTGCCGTCACCATGCCGCCCGGTTTCAAGGACGCGTACCAGGCCTTTTGGCAAGCCGGATGGCCTGCGCTGTCGGCGGCGGCAGAAGACGGCGGGCAGGGCCTGCCGGCTGTGCTGGAGGCCATGCTGTATGAAATGCTGAGCGCCGCCAACCATGGCTGGACCATGGCACCGGGGCTGTTGCACGGGGCCTATGAATGCCTCAAGCACCACGGCAGCGAGGCCTTGCGCACACGCTATCTGGAAAAGATTGCCACCGGCGAATGGCTGGCCACCATGTGCCTGACCGAGCCGCATGCCGGCAGTGATTTGGGCCTGGCCGCTACCCGTGCCTCGCCGCAGGCGGACGGCAGCTACCGTATCAGCGGTACCAAGATATTTATCTCCGGCGGCGAACACGATCTGTCCGACAACATTGTCCATCTGGTGCTGGCGCGCCTGCCCGATGCACCGCCCGGGCCCAAGGGTTTGTCGCTGTTTCTGGTGCCCAAGTTTTACGAAGATGGCACGCGTAGCCAGGCGCATTGCGACCGCATCGAAGAAAAAATGGGCATCCACGGCAGCCCCACCTGCGTCATGCGCTTTGACCAGGCCACCGGCTGGATCGTGGGCGAAGCAGGTCGTGGCCTGAACGCCATGTTTGTGATGATGAACGCTGCGCGCCTGCATGTGGCGCTGCAGGGCATTGGTCTATTGGATGCGGCATGGCAAAAGGCTGACGCCTACTCCAGGGAGCGCCGGCAGATGCGTGCGCCGGGCAAGGGCAAGTCTTCTTCAGAAGCAGACCTTATTGCCGAACATCCGGCCATGCGCCGCATTCTCGACACCCAGCGCGCCTGGATCGATGGTGGCCGCGTGCTGGCCTACCGCACGGCGCTGGAACTCGACCTGATCAAACACCACGCCGACGCCGCGCGCCGCAATGCCGCTCAAGCCTGGTGCAGCTTTGTCACGCCGGTGATCAAGGCCGCCTTTACCCATCAGGCGTTTTACGGTGGCAGCGAATGCCTGCAGGTGTTTGGTGGCCACGGCTACGTGCGCGAGTGGGGCATTGAGCA
>CAKZJN010000498.1 GCA_936943465.1 uncultured Rhodoferax sp. | reverse complement strand
TTGGTGAAATTCGACGGCAACGCAGCAGTGTTGCTCAACGCCAAGTTGGAGCCTATCGGCACCCGCATCTTTGGACCGGTCACGCGCGAACTGCGTACCGAAAAGTTCATGAAGATCGTGTCCCTGGCTCCTGAAGTTTTGTAAGGACCCGCCATGAACAAGATTCGCAAAGGCGACGAAGTCATCGTTATCGCAGGTCGCGATAAGGGCAAGCGCGGCAAGATCAGCCTGCGCAAGGATGACTCTCACGTGATCGTAGAGGGCATCAACTTGGTGAAAAAGCACACCAAGCCCAACCCGATGAAGGGCACAACCGGTGGCATCGTTGAAAAGAGCATGCCGATTCACCAATCCAATGTGGCAATTTTCAATGCCGCAACGGGTAAGGCTGACCGTGTTGGTATCAAGTTGC
This sequence comes from uncultured Rhodoferax sp., assembly GCA_936943465.1. Lineage (GTDB taxonomy): Bacteria > Pseudomonadota > Gammaproteobacteria > Burkholderiales > Burkholderiaceae_C > Allorhodoferax. The sequence goes on along the minus strand of CAKZJN010000498.1, from coordinate 2,362 downwards.
TGGCCGATGGCAAACGCGTTCGCGTTTACAAGTCCAGCGGCGAAGAAATCAAGGTGGCATAAGCATGGCACGTTTTCAACAAATCTATCGCGACAAAGTTGCGCCTGAGCTGACAGCCAAGTTTGGCTACAAGTCGCCCATGCAAGTGCCCCGTCTGACCAAGATCACCCTGAACATGGGTGTGAGCGAAGCGGTTGCCGACAAGAAGGTTATGGACAACGCCGTTGGCGACCTGACCAAGATTGCAGGTCAAAAGCCTGTTGTGACCAAGTCCAAGAAAGCTATCGCCGGTTTCAAGATCCGCGAAGGCCAGGCTATTGGTTGCATGGTGACCCTGCGCGGCGTGCAGATGTATGAATTCCTGGACCGTTTCGTTACCGTGGCTCTGCCCCGCGTGCGTGACTTCCGTGGTATTTCTGGTCGTGCGTTCGATGGCCGTGGTAACTACAACATCGGCGTCAAAGAGCAGATCATTTTCCCTGAGATTGAATATGACAAGGTGGATGCCTTGCGCGGCCTCAATATCAGCATCACCACAACGGCAAAGACTGACGAAGAGTGCAAGGCACTGCTCGCAGCATTCCGTTTCCCGTTCAAGAACTGAGGTGACCTGTGGCTAAAATGGCTTTAATCGAGCGCGAGCTCAAACGTGACAAGTTGGCTGCCAAGTACGCTAAGAAATATGCGGAACTGAAGGCCATCTCTACCGACGCAAAGCGTTCCGACGAAGAGCGCGCCGCAGCGCGCCTGGGTCTGCAAAAGTTGCCCCGCAACGCAAACCCCACACGTCAACGCAACCGTTGCTCCATCACCGGTCGTCCCCGCGGTACCTTCCAGCACTTCGGTCTGGCACGTGCCAAGATTCGTGAAATGGCTTTTGCTGGTGAAATCCCCGGCATCGTCAAGGCCAGCTGGTAAGCGACAGGAGAATCCAATATGAGCATGAGTGATCCCATCGCCGACCTGTTGACACGCATCCGCAATGCACAAATGGTTGCAAAGACTTCGGTCTCTGTGCCCTCTTCCAAAGTGAAGGTTGCGATTGCCCAAGTGTTGAAAGAAGAAGGCTACATCGACGGTTTCAAGGTTTCCACCGAAGGTGGCAAGTCTGAACTCGAAATCGCCCTGAAGTATTACGCTGGTCGCCCCGTGATCGAGCGCATTGAACGTGTGAGCCGTCCTGGCCTGCGCGTTTACCGTGGCAGCGATGCCATCCCCCAAGTCCAGAACGGACTCGGTGTGGCCATCGTGACGACACCCAAGGGTGTGATGACTGATCGCAAAGCGCGCGCTTCCGGTGTCGGTGGCGAAGTGCTGTGCTACGTCGCCTAAGCCACATTGAGGAGTATTTAAGATGTCCCGTGTAGGCAAACTTCCCGTCACAATTCCCGCTGGAGTGGATGTGTCCATCAATGCAGGTCACATCAGCGTTAAAGGCGCTGGTGGCACGCTGCAGATGACGCTGAACACCCTGGTGACTGTGGCCAATGATGCAGGCAAGCTGAGCTTCGCCCCCGCAAACGAATCCCGTGATGCAGATGCCATGGCTGGCACCATGCGCCAGTTGGTGAACAACATGGTGATCGGTGTGACCAAAGGCTTTGAGAAGAAGCTGAGCCTGATCGGCGTGGGTTACAAGGCCCAAGCTACCGGCGCCAAGCTGAACCTGGCTGTGGGTTATTCGCACCCCGTGAACATTGATATGCCCGCTGGCATTTCCGTGGCCACTCCCACTCCTACAGAAATCCTGATCAAGGGCGCTGACCGTCAGCGCGTTGGCCAGATTGCTGCTGAGATCCGTTCTGTTCGTCCTCCCGAGCCTTACAAGGGCAAGGGCATCCGTTATGCGGACGAGAAGATCACGATCAAAGAAACCAAGAAGAAATAAGGAGCTGCATCATGTTGACCAAAAAAGAGCAGCGTCTTCGTCGGGCCCGTCAGACGCGTATCCGTATCGCCACACAAGGCGTTGCCCGTCTGACCGTAAACCGTACCAACCTGCATATCTATGCAGCCGTGATTTCTGGCGATGGCGGCAAAGTGATTGCTTCCGCTTCCACCGCAGAAGCCGATGTCCGCAAGGCATTGGGTGCAACCGGCAAGGGTGGCAATGTGGCAGCAGCCCAGATCATCGGCAAGCGCGTGGCTGAAAAAGCCAAGGCTGCTGGCGTTGAAAAGGTTGCCTTTGATCGCGCAGGTTTTGCGTACCACGGCCGTGTCAAGGCGCTGGCTGATGCCGCGCGTGAAGCTGGCTTGCAGTTCTAAGCAGATCGGAATTAACAATGGCTAAAGTTCAAGCAAAAATGCAAGGTAAGGCCGAGGGTCCTGAGGACGGTCTGCGCGAGAAGATGATCGCGATCAA
>CAKZJN010000497.1 GCA_936943465.1 uncultured Rhodoferax sp. | reverse complement strand
AAGGCCTCCAGTGCCGCGCTCATGAGCTGGATGAAACGATTGATATTGGCTATCTTCATGTCGTTCCCGGGATTGTTGTTCGCCGCCGTGTAAGGGCACTGCGATGGTATCGTAAGCCACCAAAATGATGAGACGCCTCGACAGAGAAGTTGCCCATGAAAAATAAGTCCGGCACGCGCTGGTCCCTGCTGTTGCCCCTGATTCCGGTGCTGCTGGGCCTGCTGCTGCTGGTGCTGGAAAGCCCCGCGCAGCGGGCCTTGCGCAATCTGCAGTTTGATCAGTTTCAGCGTTGGCATCCGCGCGTGGCGGCCCCCGCGCCGGTCTTGGTGGTGGACATTGACGAAGCCAGCCTGTCCCGATTGGGTCAATGGCCCTGGCCCCGCACCCGTATGGCGCAGTTGCTGGACACGTTAGAGGCCGCAGGTACCGCAGCCGTCGGCTTTGACGTGATGTTCCCCGAGCCGGATCGCACCACGCCCCGCGAGATGGCGGCGCTCTGGAATCTAGAGGGGACTCAGCGCGCGGCGTTGCTGGTCCTGCCCGACCACGACAGCGTTTTTGCCCGCAGCCTGGAGCGATCGCATGCCGTGCTGGGTTTTTCGGTGTTGCAACGGGACGGCGGAGCAAGTCAGAGCGCGCTGCCGGTTCCTGCAACACCGGCGACGCCGATCGAACAAAAGGGCCGCTTTGTGTTTCTGGGCGAAGGCGGGCTGCCGTGGCTGCACGCGTTTGACTCGGCGGTGCTGTCGCTGCCCGCATTCACAAAAGCGGCGCCCGGTCAGGGGGCACTTACTTTTGTTCCGGATGGCGACGGCGTGGTGCGCCGGGTGCCGTTGGCGTTCAGCGTGGCCGCCGCTCCGGTCGGTACGCTGGTCAGCGAAACCCTGCGCGTGGCACAGGGTGCCCGCAATGTGATGTTGAAAGCCGCCGGCCATGGCAGTGGCCTGGAGGAAATCCGCATTGGTGACGCCACCATCCCAACCACGCCGCAGGGTGAAATGTGGCTGCACTACCGCCAGCCGGACCGGGCGCGCTATGTACCGGCCTGGAAGGTGTTGGCCGGCGAGGTTCCGGCCAGCCAACTGGAGGGGCAACTGGTCTTGGTGGGTAGCTCGGCACAGGGATTGATGGACCTGCGCTTCAGCCCGATGGGCCTGATTCCGGGCGTGGAGTCCCATGCGCAGGCGCTGGAGCAGGTGGTGACCGGACATTTTCTGCAGCGACCCAGTTGGGCGCGGGGGCTGGAGTCGGTGCTGCTGATGGGCTGTGGTTTGGTGGTTGGCTGGCTGGCGTTGCGCACCCGGGCGTTGGTGTCGGCCGCTGCCGCCGCCTTGCTGCTGGCAGGCATCGCGGCCGCTTCCTGGTGGGCCTTTGTGGCGCAGCGCTTGCTGTTGGACGCAGCCACACCGGCCATCGGCGTGCTGCTCACCTATGTGTTGTGCAGCCTCTGGCACCACCGGAGCAGCGAGCAGGAGCAGCGCTGGATCAAGGAAGCCTTTTCGCGCTACGTGTCGCCCAACCGCGTGGACTATCTGGTGTCCCATCCGGACGACATGGCGCTGGGTGGGCAGCGCCAGACCTGCAGCTTTATCTTTACCGACCTGGCGGGCTTTACCAGTCTGATGGAGCGCATGGACCCGGCCCAGGCGGTCAGCCTGTTAAACGACTACCTCGATGGCATGGTGGCCATTGCCTTCCGGCACGAAGGGACGCTGGACCGCATCGTGGGTGACGCGGTGGCGATTATGTTTTCGGCCCCGGTGCCGCAGCCCGACCACCGCAAACGGGCGCTGGCATGCGCCCTGGAAATGGACGCCTTTGCCAACGACTTTGCTGCGCGCCTGCAGGCGCAGGGCATTGCCTTTGGCCACACCCGCATCGGCGTGCACGCGGGCGAAGTGATTGTGGGCAACTTTGGCGGCAGCACCATGTTTGACTACCGGGCGCTCGGCGATCCGGTGAACACCGCCGCCCGGCTGGAGAGCGTGAACAAACACCTGGGCACCCGCCTGTGCGTATCCGAGGACATCCTGCAGGACAGCCCGGATGCGCCGGTGCGCCCGGTGGGCCGTTTGGTGCTCAAGGGCAAGAGCCACCCGCTGGCGGTGTTCGAGCCGGTCACCGGGAGCGATGATTTGCGGGCACCGCTGGAGGAATATCGCCGCGCCTGGGACGCCCTGCACCAGGAAGACCCACAAGCCGCAAGTTTGTTTTCCCGATTGGCCCAAGACTGGCCACAAGACCCCTTGGTACGACTCCACCACCAGCGCCTACAAGCTGGCGAGCGCGGCGACCTGATCGTCATGACCGCCAAGTAGGTCCGAAGTTCAAATCACCTTATGGTCACTTCCACGCGCCGGTTGCGCGGTTCGGGTGTCCCGTCGGGTGTCGGAACCAGCAGGTTGCGTTTGCCATGCGACTCGACCACCAGCGCGTCCACCTTCAGGCCCATGCCCTTAATGATCTCGGCAACCGTCTGTGCGCGTCTGAGTGAGAGGTTGTCATTCAGGTCGGTCTTTCCAACCGTGTCAGAGTGGCCAATGACGGACAGGTCCACCGTGCGGCGATGGGCGGCGCGGTCCACGATGCGGGGCAGAAGCTCCATGGATTCCGGTGTCAACTGCGTTCCGCCGGTCTCGAAATACAGCATGAAGTGCAGCGGCAATTCGGGCCGTGCGGCAATGGCATCGGCAAAGTCGCGCTTGAAGCGTGCTGCGTCAACGGGTGCCGGTGCTTGCGAGCCGTCCAGCAATGCCGCGTCGTGCGCCCGCGTGAGGCGCTGCGTGCCGCGCGTGCCTTGCACTTCCACCACCCCTACGCTGCCATCGGGGCTTGGCAGCAGCGTCACATAAGAGTGGTTTGGCGCGGGCGATGGCGCAGGTGCAGGCGTTGCACATCCCGCCAGCGCGCCAATTAACAGAACGTGCGCGAAAACTACGCGCCAGTGGCCGCCGCTCATGGCGCGGTGTCGTCAACCTTCACCACAAACTGGGTGCCGCGCACACCAATGGTTCCGGTCGGGGTCTTGACCGACACGGCATCGGGCTGCAACTTGGCAATCACGCCGGACACGTAATTCATGCTGCCCTTGGCCAGACTGCTGCCGAGTTTGAGCTTGCCCTGGCTGGGGGCGTAAAGGTATTCGTCCACGGTGAGTACGGTATCGGCGCCGAAGGACATGACGGTATCGTCCTTGAAGGTCACGCCCAGGCTGCTCTTGGGGCCGGTTTTGAGCTGGCTGCCCTGGAACAGCGGGGTGCCGAGTTGCGCGGCCACCTTGTTGCTGCCGGTGGTGATGGTGGCGCTGCCGGTGAGGGTTTTGACGTAGCCGATCGGCGCTTCATCTGCCAGCGCAGACAGGGCGGCTGCCAACAGGGTGATCAGGGCGAACAAACGCATTTTCATGGCGGGCTCCCAGCAAGTGTCTTTAGTTAGTGGGCGGCGTGGCCGCCGGCACCGGTCGTGGCGTGGGCATCTTACCGCGCTCGCGCGCTGCGTTCCACCTCCACCGCGCAGTCGTAAAAGGTGGGGGCCAGGCCCATGTCGGTGAGTTGCTGACTGGTGACTTCGTTCACATTGCTGCCATCGAGCCCCAGCTTGCGCCACCAGACGCCCAGGCCGTTAACGACGCCGGGGCGCGCCCGTTGGCTGACCTTTGCCACGCAACGGTAACTGCCACGGGCGTTGAAGATGCGCACCACATCGCCCGACACAATGTTGCGCGCGGCCGCGTCGTCGGCATGCATTTCCAGCAGGGGCTCGCCCTCGATGTCGCGCAGACTCTTTACGTTGACAAAACTGCTGTTGAGAAAGTTGCGGGCCGGCGGCGAGATCATGGCCAGCGGATAGGGGTCGCCGCTGCGTGCCACTTCGTAGTTGGGCAAGTAGTCGGGCAGGCCGTCCTGGCCGGCGTCGGCCAGGCGTTGGCTGAAGAATTCGCATTTGCCGGAAGGGGTAGGGAACTGCCCCAGCGCGAACGGCGCCTCGGGCAGCGGCAGAGAGGCAAAACCCTGTTGCAGCAGGGTGTCAAAGTCCACGCCCGACTTGAAGGCGGCGCGCGCCAGCGTCAGGTCGTCGTCGGCAAAACAGGCATCGGCGTAGCCCATGTGCCGCGCCAGATCGCGAAAGATCTGTGTGTTGCTGCGCGCCTGCCCCAGCGGCGCAATCGCCGGGCGGTTCAGCAGCACATCGGTGTGGCCGTAGCCACCATGAATGTCCCAGTGCTCCAGTTGGGTGGTGGCCGGCAGCAGGTAATCGGCGTAGTCGGCGGTGTCGGTCTGGAAGTGCTCCAGCACCACGGTAAACAGGTCTTCGCGGGCAAAGCCCTGCACCACCTTGGGCGACTCGGG
>CAKZJN010000496.1 GCA_936943465.1 uncultured Rhodoferax sp. | reverse complement strand
ATCATCCGGTTCTACGGCCATGCGATGCAGGGGTTTATGGGCGGGTACCTTGAGAAAAACATGCAAGCCCTGATGGATATGCAGGCGCCCATGGTCAAGGGCGTGATGGGTGCCAATGTGTTCACCCAAATGCAAGAGCAAATGCAAAAGCAGACGGAGCAGTTCCTGGGCAGCCTGGGAATCAAGCGCTAGCATCAGCGGGTGAATCCCGGCGCCGGTTCTGGCATGCAAATGCTGGGACAATCGGGGTATGAGCGAAGCACCACCAACCACTTCTACACCGGCCAAAGTGCCCCAGGTCGGATTTGTCAGCTTGGGTTGCCCCAAGGCATTGACCGACTCCGAATTGATCCTGACGCAACTGAGCGCCGAGGGTTACCAAACCTCAAAAACCTTTCAGGGTGCCGATCTGGTGATCGTCAACACCTGCGGTTTTATTGATGAAGCGGTCCAGGAAAGCCTGGACACCATTGGCGAAGCACTGGCGGAAAACGGACGGGTCATTGTGACCGGGTGTTTGGGCGCGAAGGCAGGTCAGAGCGGAGGCAATCTGATTCGCGAGATGCACCCCAAAGTGCTCGCGGTTACCGGGCCCCACGCGACGCAAGAAGTGATGGATGCAGTGCACACGCACCTGCCCAAACCGCACGACCCCTTTATCGACCTGGTGCCCAATGCCTTTGGTGTGGCCGGCATCAAACTCACGCCCAAGCACTACGCCTATTTGAAGATTAGCGAAGGCTGCAACCACCGCTGCACGTTCTGCATTATTCCCAGCATGCGTGGTGACTTGGTCTCGCGTCCGATTGGTGATGTTCTAGGCGAGGCACGTGCACTGTTTGAAGGCGGAGTCAAAGAGTTGCTGGTGATCAGCCAGGACACCTCTGCCTACGGAGTTGATGTGAAATACCGCACGGGTTTCTGGGACGGCAAACCGATCAAGACCCGCATGCTCGAACTGGTTCAAACCCTGGGTGAATTGGCCGCACCGTATGGTGCCTGGGTGCGTTTGCATTACGTCTACCCGTACCCGAGTGTGGATGAGATTCTGCCCCTCATGGCTCAAGGGCTGGTGTTGCCGTATCTGGATGTTCCGCTGCAGCACAGCCACCCCGACGTGTTGCGGCGCATGAAGCGCCCGGCCAGTGGTGAAAAAAATCTGGAACGCATCCAGCAATGGCGTGAAGTGTGTCCTGAGCTCGTGGTGCGCAGCACGTTTATTGCCGGCTTTCCCGGTGAAACGGAAGAGGAATTTGCGCATTTGCTGGACTTCCTGGAAGAGGCCCAAATTGACCGCGCCGGATGCTTCGCTTACAGCCCGGTCGATGGGGCTACCGCCAATGCCTTGCCTGGAATGCTGCCAGCCGAAGTGCGGGAAGAGCGCCGTGCCCGCTTTATGCAGGTAGCCGAGCGGGTCTCTGCCGCACGTCTTCAGCGCAGGGTGGGGGCAACAATGCAAGTGCTGGTGGATTCTGCACCGGGGCTTGGGAAAAAAGGCGGCATTGGACGCAGCTATGCGGATGCGCCTGAGATTGATGGTGTGGTTCGCCTGTTACCGCCCGAGAAAATCAGCAAGACTTTGAAGGTGGGTGAATTCACCAAGGCGCGCATCGTGAGCGCGCAGGGTCACGACCTGGTGGCACAGCCCATTTGATGGGCTTTTTGTGATTGCGCGGAGGCAACAAAAAAGCCGCTCTTTTGGAGCGGCTTTTTGTTTATCTGCATTACCATTGTTGGTGCCCAGAAGAGGACTCGAACCTCCACGAAGTTACTCGCTAGTACCTGAAACTAGTGCGTCTACCAATTCCGCCATCTGGGCATCTCAGGAAAGAAAGGTATTGTATCAAAAATTTTAGCCAAACTAGCGGACTGCTGGAAGAAATTGAAGGAAATGTTCAAGGGCACCGCGATGGACATGGTTTTGTCTCGCGAGACGATGGCGCACCGGACATTTATTTGCCCCCGAACGAGATGCGTGCCGTGCTGCACAAAGACCGGGTCAAAGTTCGCATCGTGCGCAGCGACCGCAAGGGCCGCCCCGAAGGACGCGTGGTTGAGATTGTGGAGCGCTCTGCCCAGCCGATCATTGGCCGGCTGTTGCAGGAAAGCGGCGTGTGGTTGGTCGCGCCGGAAGACAAGCGGTATGGGCAGGATATTCTGATTCCCAAGGGCGCGACCAGTGTGGCCAAACCGGGCCAAGTCGTGGTGGTGGAGCTGGTCGAGCCGCCGGCATTGTTCGGGCAACCTGTGGGTCGCATCAAGGAGGTTCTGGGCGAGGTGGACGACCCCGGTATGGAAATCGAAATTGCGGTTCGCAAATACAGCGTGCCGCACGAGTTCTCTCAAACCTGTGTGGCACTGGCCCGCACATTGCCTGACAGTGTGCGACCGGCCGACCGCGCAGGTCGGGTCGACTTGACCGATGTTCCGCTGGTCACGATCGACGGAGAAGATGCCCGCGACTTCGATGACGCCGTGTATTGCGAGCCATATTCGAAAGGGCGCGGCAAGAGTGCGATCAAGGGCTGGCGCTTGCTGGTTGCGATTGCGGATGTGAGCCACTATGTCGAAACCGGTAGCGCGATTGATGTCGACGCCTACGACCGGGCGACCAGCGTGTATTTCCCGCGCAGGGTGATTCCCATGCTTCCCGAAAAATTGTCCAACGGCCTGTGCTCGTTGAACCCGGAGGTGGATCGCCTGTGTATGGTGTGCGACATGCTGATTACCGAAGACGGAGAGGTGTCGGCCTATCAGTTTTACCCGGCGGTCATGTGGAGCCATGCCCGCTTCACTTATACCGAGGTTGCGGCGATTCTTGGCAATACCAAGGGGCCCGAGGCGAACAAGCGTCGGGAGCGGGTGGACGATTTATTGAACCTGCACGGCGTGTTTCAGGCCTTGCTCAAGTCACGCCAGAAGCGCGGAGCGGTCGACTTTGAGACCACTGAAACGCAGATCGTCTGTGATGAAAACGGCCGGATTGAGAAGATTGTTCCCCGGACCCGCAATGTCGCCCACCGGGTGATTGAAGAGGCCATGTTGGCCGCCAATGTTTGTAGCGCGGACTTCATTGCGCAGAGCAAGCATCCGGGGCTGTTCCGTGTGCATGAAGGCCCCACGCCGGAGAAGAAGGAAATTTTGCGCAACTACCTCAAGGCGATTGGCCTGGGTATGACGATCAGCGACGATCCTTCACCGGGTGAATTCCAGGCCATTGCGGTAGCCACCAAAGACCGCCCCGACGCGCAGCAGATCCACTCGATGCTGTTGCGCTCGATGCAACAGGCGATCTACACGCCTATCAACAGCGGCCACTTCGGGTTGGCGTTTGACGCCTATACCCACTTTACGAGCCCGATCCGGCGCTATCCCGACTTGCTGGTGCACCGCGTTATCAAGGCGAGTTTGAGCGGCGCGCGCTACCAGTTGCCAACGTTACCCACGCCCGGCGAGGCGCATGCCAAGTTGGCGCGGCGGCTTGAAAAAGGTTTGGCGTCCAAGGTCAAGGAACCTTCTGAGAAGCCGCGCAAAGCGAGTGCCGAGGGACTGGCTTGGCAGGCGGCTGGCCTGCATTGCAGTGCCAATGAACGGCGCGCCGACGAAGCGAGCCGTGATGTGGAGGCCTGGCTCAAATGTAAGTACATGAAGGAACACTTGGGTGAAGAGTACGGTGGCGTGGTGACATCCGCCACCAGCTTTGGCTTGTTTGTCACGCTCGACGCCATGTATGTTGAAGGGCTGGTGCACATCACCGAATTGGGCGGCGAATACTTCCGCTTTGACGAGGCGCGACAAGAGTTGCGTGGCGAACGCACCGGAACCCGCTATGCCATTGGCACGCGGGTGCGCATTCAGGTGAGCCGTGTGGATCTGGACGGGCGCAAGATAGATTTCCGGTTGGTGAACGAGCACGATGGTTTTGCCAGCCGCCCGGTTGCCGACAAGCCGAGTGGCCGTGACGGCAAGGCGCGTGCGCCGATGGCCGATCGCTTTGAGACCGATGCGGGTGGGCGCACGCCCTTGTTCCAGTTGGAGTCGCGCAAACGTGGAGCAAGCAAGACGGGGCGAAGTGCCAAAGCAGGTGCAGCCAAGTCAAGTGGTCGCGCTGCACCGGCATCCAAAAAGACAAGCCGGAAAAAGCGCTAGCGCCCTTTGGGCCAGCGGCGCTCAAATTCGCCGGCAGAGTTCGGAGGCGTGCAGCACCGGGCCTTGCCAACGGTCTGCCGCGAGCCCGTGGCGGTACACCGCCGCGCGGGTTGCCTGGCTTGCGTCCAGACCCTGTGCGAAATAGGCGCCGACCATACCCGCCAGCACGTCACCGGTGCCGGCCGAAGCAAGCCTTGCATTGCCAGTCGGGTTGATGGTTGCCAGTTCTCCAGGGATTGCAATCACCGTCCCCGATCCTTTGAGCGCTACAGCGCATTGGTAGCGCTCGGCTAGTAACTGTGCCGCCTTTAGGCGGTTGGCCTGCACCTCGGAGACCGTGATTCCCAACAGCCGCGCCGCCTCCAGCGGGTGGGGCGTCATGGCGGTTGTGCCCGAACTCCTCTGCGTTAGCCACTCCGTCCATTCAGGATGCAATGCCAGTTGGTTGAGCGCATCGGCATCCAGCACCAAGGTACGCGCTTCTCGCATCAGCTTGGGGAGGACCTCGGCAATCGCGCCACCCCCTCCGCAACCCGCCACCACGGCCTTGGTGGACCAGTCCACGTCGCCGATGGCGCGAACCATCAGTTCAGGCATGTCTGGGGGGGGCGATTGAACCTGCGGGTCTAGCAGGCAGACAAAAATGCGCCCGGCACCAGCGTGCAACGCACTGCTTCCGGCAAGCCAGGCGGCGCCTGTCATGCCTGCCGCCCCACCCACGATGGCGACATCGCCGTAGCTACCCTTGTGGCTTGCATGGGTACGCAGGGAGAGCACGGGGGGAGCACCAAGCCATGCCTGGGGTGCAAAGTGAGGGGTTACGCCCAAGTCGTTGAACCAGATTTCGCCACCTGCGTCCCGTCCATGGGCGGTAAACAGTCCCGGTTTCAGGGTGAGCAAACTGAGCGTGTAATCGGCTCGCACATGAATTTTTGCGGTCGTGCCGGTATCGGCTTCCAAGCCGCTGGGCACGTCCACGGCGATCGTGTGGGCGTCGGCGTCATTCAATCGCTCAACCCAGTTTTCGTAGGTGGAGGAAATGGGGCGCAGAGTTCCAATGCCGAACAGCGCATCGATACCAACGTCGAATTGGGCAGGCATCTCTTGCTGGCATTGCACACCTGCCGTTTGCGCACGTTGCCACGCGTCCTGCGCGTCGGGCGGGCTTTTGCTCGGGTCGTGCGCGATGGTCACGATGGGCTCTTTGCCCCACTGACGCAGGTGCATGGCCGCGATCAAACCATCGCCACCGTTGTTGCCAGGTCCGCAGGCGATCCAGATGACCTTTGCGTGGGGCGTTACCGCCAGGGTGAACTTCGCCAGCGCCAGCCCGGCGGTGTGCATCAAAGGTATCCCGTTGGGGGATACGGGCTGCTTAGCTTCTAGTTGCCGCGTGTGGGCTACGTCAAACAGGGGCCATGCCTTGTCCGTGGCGGTGCCAGCAGGTCCGACGATGCGTTCAGAATTCGTAGCATTCTCCTTCGCGTGCAAGTCGCACATCGATTCCCTCGGCATTTGCCGCATGGGTTTCCAAGGCGGTGGCGAACACGCTTTCCAGTGCGTCGTCCGAGCGGGTTGGCTCATGGTGTGTGCAGTACAGGACTTTAACTCCGGCGGCCTTGGCTGTGGCAATGCTGCTGCCATAGGTGCCGTGGCCCCAGCCCTTCTTGCTGGCGTATTCCGCGTCGGTGTAGGAACTGTCGGCTATCAGCACGTCAACGCCGCGCATGGCGTCTTGAATGGAGCGGATCTTTTCATCGACAAAAACCTGGTATTCGTCGTGGCCGTCATCCCCCGGCTCGTAGATGTTGTAAGGGGGCTCATGGTCGCCGGTAAAGAATACGGATTTTCCGTCGCACTCGATGCGGTAGCCGAAATCAATCACCGGGTGGTTCAACAGGCAGGGTGTCACCTTGGCAGAGCCCACTTGCACGGTTTCATTGGGCATGAGGGTCACATATTCAATGCGTGCCTTCATCTCCGCTTCGCGCACCGGGAAAAAGCTGTACTGCAACTGCACCGACATGACCTGCTCGATGCCCTTGCCGGAAACCGGATCGAAGCCGCCATGCAGGCGCAAGGTGTTGCCCGGAATGAAGTTGGGAATAAACAAGGGCAGACCTTGAATGTGGTCCCAATGCGAATGGGTAATCAGTACGTTGGCGGTCACCGGCAGTTCCGCCAGCAGGGCCTGGGACAACTGGAAAATCCCGGTCCCGGCATCCAGCACGATCAACTCGTTGTTGTCGGTACGGATTTCGATGCAGGTGGTATTGCCGCCATAGCGGACCGTCTTGGGGCCCGGACAAGCGATGGAGCCGCGCACTCCCCAAAATTTGACTTTCATGGTGCGAACCTCATAGTTTGGCGAATACCTGGGCCTCTTCAAAGAGGGCGTTCAAATCGCCCATAGAGGCAATCACCTGATCCAGCGTGCCGCCCAGACGCTTTTGCACCGTAGGTGGAAATTCATCCACGCAGCGGTTTCCGCCAAAGCCGAATTGCATTTTTTTGCTGATCTGGTTCGCACCAAAAACACAGGCCGACATGTCTGTGTCAATCAGGCTTTCCAGGCTCTGGTGGCCAATCGCTTCAACCAACTTGGGTGCGAAGCGCCATTTTTCGGCCAGCATGGCGCCCACCACGAAATGATCGGTTTCGATTTGCTGTTGCAGAGAAAGGTAGAGCGGGGTGTTGTGGGCCTGGCTGTGTTCCAGTGCGGCCTTGAATTCGTTGGGCATGAACTGCGCAAAGACGACTTTTCCAAAGTCGTGCAACAGGCCACCAATAAAACAGTCCATCGGGTCGGCGTCGTCCACCTTGTGTGCCAGTTGCTTGGCAATGCCTGCGGTGGCTAGCGAGTGCAAAAGGTACTGTTGCACGTCAAAGCCGGCAGGATTGTCTTTGGGCAACATGCCAATGGCAGCGATGCTCAGCGCCAGGTTCTTGATGGTGTTGAATCCCAGGTACACCACGGCGTGGCCAATGGAGGTGATTTGCTTGGGCAGGCTGTAATAGGCCGAGTTCACGACCTTGAGAATTTTCACCGTCACCACCGGGTCTTTATCGATCACATCGACCAGGTCTTTCGGCGTGCTATTCACGTCACGGGTGAGTTCCAGGATGCGCTGTACGCTCTTGGGAAAAGCGGGCATGCCATCCACCGCGGCGGCGATTCTTTGGGAAAGTTCAGGGCTCATGGCGTTGACATTATTGTTATTTCCATTGTGTCAGCTAGACGCCACAGGGCAAAGTACTTTTCAGGCTGAAAACCGGTCGGGTGAGAATTTTGCCGCGTCCATTTCAGCCGG
>CAKZJN010000495.1 GCA_936943465.1 uncultured Rhodoferax sp. | reverse complement strand
CGGTCGGCGCTGCCTTGCTGCATGGCGCCAATGCTGCCCATGCCGCGGTAGCTCTTGTAGCTGCGGCCCTGGTACAGAATGACTTCGCCCGGTGCCTCTTCGGTGCCTGCGAACATGCCGCCCATCATCACGGTGCTGGCGCCGGCCGCGATGGCCTTGGAAATATCACCGCTGTAGCGGATACCGCCGTCGGCAATTAGCGGAACGCCAGTGCCCTTGAGGGCCGTGGCCACATTGTCAATGGCAGTGATTTGCGGCACACCGACGCCCGCCACGATACGGGTCGTACAAATGGAGCCCGGGCCAATGCCCACCTTGACCGCATCGGCACCAACTTCTGCCAGTGCCAACGCAGCGGCACCGGTGGCAATGTTGCCACCGACCACGTCCACCTGCGGGAAATTCTGCTTCACCCAGCGCACACGCTCAATCACGCCCTTGCTGTGTCCGTGCGCCGTGTCCACCACAATTGCGTCAACGCCAGCCTTGACCAGCAGTTCCACGCGTTCTTCAGTGCCCTCGCCAACGCCCACCGCCGCGCCCACGCGCAAACGGCCGGTGGCATCGCGTGCCGCATTCGGGAAGTTGAGCTGCTTGGTAATGTCCTTGACGGTGATCAGGCCCTTGAGCTCAAACGCGTCATTGACCACCAGCAGGCGTTCCAGCTTGTATTTGTTGAGCAGCGCCTTGGCCGCCTCCGGCGTGGTGCCATCGGGCACCGTCACCAGGCGCTCGCGCGGCGTCATGATTTCACGCACCGTCTGGTCGTAACGTGTCTCAAAGCGCAGGTCGCGGCCGGTCACGATACCGACCACCTTGCCGCCCTCGCAAACCGGAAAGCCCGAAACGCCCAGTTGGTCCGACAAAGCCATCACCTGGCGCACAGTGGTATCGGGAGTAATCACCACCGGGTCGCGCAGCAGGCCGGACTCGTAACGTTTGACCTTGGCAACGTGGGCAGCCTGTTCGGCCGGCGTCAGGTTTTTGTGAACGATACCGATACCGCCCTCCTGCGCAATGGCAATGGCCAATCGCGCTTCCGTCACCGTGTCCATGGCGGCAGACACCAGGGGCAGGTTCAGGGCGATATTGCGGGAGAAACGGGTGGCGAGGGAAGTGTCCTTGGGAAGGACCTGGGAGAACGCTGGAACCAACAACACATCGTCGAAGGTCAGCGCTTTTCCGAGAAGGCGCATGTCTAAGCTCCAAAAGACGGATTGTACCCGCGCCCAGATGACAATTTGTGGCTCCGGCGGCTACACTGAGCCTATGAAATTGCACCGACTTTTGCTATCCCTTGCCCTCCTAGGACTGAGTATCGCCAGCCACGCCCAGTGGCAGTGGGTGGACAAGGATGGCCAGAAGGTATTCAGCGATCGCGCACCACCGTTCGATGTGCCTGAGAAAAACATCATCAAAAGGCCTAACGCCCCGGCAAAACCCAGCGCACCAACCGTCGCCGCTGCAGCAGAAGCGCAGGCACCACTAGCCTCCGCGCCCCTGCGCCCCTCAGTTTCAGGCGTGGACAAAGAATTGGAAGCCAAGAAAAAGCAGTTGGCCGATGCGGAAGCTGCTAAACGCAGGGCCGCGGAAGATGCAATTACCAAGGCCCGGGCCGAGAACTGCGCCCAAGCCAAACAAGCCAAGGTGCAACTGGATTCCGGTGTGCGCATTTCCCGCACCAATGCCAAAGGCGAGCGCGAGTTTCTGGACGATACCGCCCGTTCGGCGGAGCAAAAACGGATTCAGTCGGCTATTGAAAGCGAGTGCCGCTAGGGCTCTTTGGCTAGTAACCGGACTTGGCGCCGGCACGGCGCTTGGAAAACAACCCAGCGGAGCGAGCACCTTGGCGGGTAAAGCGCTCGCGACGCGCCATTTTGGGATCCACTTTCAACGGGCGACACAGTTCAACCCGGTCACCATCCCGCAGCGGATAGTCCAAAGCCTGTTTGCGGCCCCATACGGCAGCGAGTAGCGCGTCCACGTTGGCATCGGGTACCGCTGCCAGCACGCGGCTTTGCCGGATGGCGTCCACCAAGGCGGAGCCGGCGGGTAATTGCAACGCTACTTCCTGGCATTCACGCGCGGCGCCGCTGTAGCAGACCGTCACCGCGATGGTTTTTTCACTCACCGAAAACCTGCTGCGCGCGCTTCACAAAGGCCTCAACCAAGCTGGAAGCAATCTTGTCGAACACCGGGCCCACCAACTTGCCTAACGTGGCATTTTCAAAGCTGTAGTTCAGCGTCAACTCAACCCGGCAGGCGCGTTGGCTGCCATCGCCGAGCGGAACAAAGTTCCATTCGCCATCGAGGTTCGAAAACGGGCCCTTGACCAGTTTCAGCTCGACCCGGCTGTTCTCGGTGTGGGTGTTGCGGGTGACAAACGATTGCCGCACGCCGCTAAAGGAAATGCTGATTTCGGCCAGCATGCCTTGGGCATCTTGCTCCAGCACTTTGGCGTTGTCACACCACGGCAGGAACTGCGGGTACTGGTTAACGTCGGTAACCAGGCCATACATTTCTTGCGGGCTGTACCAGATGAGGACGGACTTGTGAACAGTTTTCATAGAATCGGGGTATGCGCGGGATTGTAGACAAGCCGTGACAGTGCCTGAACAAGGCACGGCTTTCTTTTCAACGCCCTGCCCTCATTTCATTCTCATGGCTAAAAAACCCGAAACCGCTTCCCGTATCGCCGACAACAAGAAGGCCGCATTCAATTACTTCTTCGAAGAGCGTTTTGAAGCGGGCATTGTGCTCGAGGGCTGGGAAGTCAAATCCCTGCGCGAAGGCAAGGTGCAACTGACCGATGGCTACGTGGTGATTCGCAACGGAGAGTTGTTCATCATCGGCCTGCAAATCAACCCGCTGCACACAGCCAGCAGCCACGTCAGCCCCGACAAGGAACGCACCCGCAAGCTGCTGATGCACAAAGAGGAAATCAAGCGACTCATCGGCAAGGTTGAGCAAAAAGGCTACACGCTGGTGCCCATCAACCTGCACTGGAAATCGGGCAAGGTGAAGTGCGAAGTGGCACTGGCCAAGGGCAAGGCCGAGCACGACAAGCGCGACACCATCAAGGACCGCGAAGGCAAACGCGAGGTGGAACGGGCCATGAAGGACCGCAACCGCTAATGGGCCGCCGGTTTTTCCCAACCCAGCCATTCATTGGCGACCAGCGCGCCAATCACCAAGGCGCCCCCGGTTAGCACGGAAGGCGCCGGCACCTCATTGGCGCCCACCCAGGCCAGCAGGATGCCAAATATCACCTCCAACAACTGCAGGAGCGACAGCTCCGGTGCGTGCAGCACGCGGGCGCAGATCATGCACAGCACACAGGGAATGGCCAATTGAAATACGCCCAGCAGGCCCAGCAAGGTCACGTCATGCAGGCTGGCCTGAAAGGGATAGGCCAGCAGACTCGTGGCAGCAGTCGACAAAACGGCACCCATCAACACCGCCGGCACCAGGTCCAGGTCATGGCCTTGATCGTGCGCATGCTGGCTGATGGTCCAGTTCACTGCACCCGCAATGGGAATGGAAAAAGCAACCAGGCTGCCCAGTAAAGAGGCCGAGCCGACCTGTGATGCAAACATGTAAGCGATACCGGCGCCGGCCACCAGAATCGCAATCCAGGTGCGGGGCAAGACCCGGTAACCAATGGCAACCCGGGCCACGATGGCCGTCAGCAGTGGCCCGATGGCCAGCGTGACCAGCACGTTGCCCACGGTCGTCAGGGTAAAAGCCACCATGTAGGCGGTGAACATGATGCTCCAGCAGACGCCGGAGGCCCACAGCGCGAGGCCGCCGTGCCGGATTTTCACGAACACGGAACGTCCCTGAAAAAACGGCAGGATCAACAGCAAACTGAGCGCCGCAAACAGCGAGCGCCAGAAAGTCACTTCAAAACTGCGAGCGAACTCCAGATAGCGGGTGGCAACCCCTGCGGTAGACCACAGAAGTGCCACCAGCACCATCAGCCATACGGCTTGGCCGTGGCGCAGTTTCACCGCATTACGCGCGGCTGGCGCGCTTGCGGTCGCTTTCCTTCAGGTGGCGCTTGCGCAGACGCACCGACTTCGGTGTGATTTCGACCAGTTCGTCGTCTTCAATGAACTCAACACCGTATTCCAGCGTTAGCTCGATTGGCGGCGTGATCTTGATCGCGTCTTCCTTGCCGGACACGCGGAAGTTGGTCAGCTGCTTGGTCCGTGTTGCGTTCACCACCAGATCGTTGTCACGGCTGTGGATGCCCACAATCATGCCTTCGTACACCGGATCATTGGCCTTCACGAACATGCGGCCGCGGTCGTCCAGCTTGCCCAGCGCGTAGGTGAAGATTTCACCGTCGTCCATGGAAATCAGCACGCCATTCTTGCGGCCGCCGATGTCGCCCTTGTGGGCCTCGTAGCTGTCAAAAATGTTGGAAATCAGGCCGGAACCACGGGTCAGATTCAGGAATTCGTTGGAGAAACCAATCAAGCCACGTGCCGGAATGCGGTATTCCAGGCGCACACGTCCACGGCCGTCCGGCTCCATGTTCACCAGTTCACCCTTGCGTTCGCCCAGGGCCTGCATCACGCCACCTTGGTGAATTTCTTCGATGTCGGCAGTCACCATTTCGATTGGCTCATGCTTTTCACCGTTGACGTCCTTGAACAGCACGCGCGGCTTGCTCACGGCCATTTCGTAGCCTTCGCGGCGCATGTTTTCCAACAAGATGGTCAGGTGCAATTCACCACGGCCCATCACTTCAAAGATACCTTCTTCGTCGGTTTCGTTCACGCGCAGGGCCACGTTGTGCTGCAGTTCCTTTTGCAGGCGGTCCCACAGTTGGCGGCTGGTCACAAACTTGCCTTCACGGCCAGCCAACGGGCTGGTGTTCACGCAGAAATTCATGGTCAGGGTTGGCTCGTCCACCTTCAGCATGGGCAGTGGCATGGGGTTGACCGGGTCGGTCACGGTCACGCCAATACCGATGTCGGTAATGCCGTTGATCAGCACGATTTCACCCGGACCGGCTTCGGTGGCCTGCACGCGGTCCAGACCCTGGAAGGTCAGAACCTGGTTGACACGACCCTTGACGGACTTGCCATCCGGGCCTTCCATAACGACCACATCCATGTTGGGCTTGATGGTGCCCTGGCTGATACGGCCGACGCCGATACGGCCCACGAAGGTGGAGAAGTCCAGCGCAGAAATCTGCAGTTGCAGCGGGGCAGCCGGATCGCCACTTTGCGCAGGCACGTGCTTCAGAATGGTGTTGAACAGGGCGGACATATCGGGGCCCCACTGCTCGCCCTGCTCGCCTTCTTCCAGCGAGGACCAGCCGTTGATGCCGGATGCATACACCACGGGAAAGTCGAGCTGCTCGTCATTAGCCCCCAATTTGTCAAACAGATCAAATGCGGCGTTCACCACCTTATCGGGGTTGGCACCGGGCTTGTCCACCTTGTTGACCACCACGATCGGCTTGAGGCCCAGGGCCAAAGCCTTCTTGGTCACGAAGCGGGTTTGCGGCATGGGGCCTTCTTGCGCGTCGATCAGCAGCACCACGCCGTCCACCATGGACAGGGCGCGCTCCACTTCACCGCCGAAGTCGGCGTGTCCGGGGGTGTCGACGATGTTGATGTGTGTGCCTTCCCAGCTCACCGCGCAGTTCTTGGCCAGAATCGTGATGCCACGCTCTTTTTCAATCGCGTTGTTGTCCATCACGGTATCAACCACTTTTTCGTGCTCGGCAAAGGTACCCGACTGGCGCAGCAGCTGGTCCACCATGGTGGTTTTGCCGTGGTCAACGTGGGCGATGATGGCGATGTTGCGAATTTGTTTACTGCTCATAGTTCACTTTCAAACACTAACTAAATTTCTGTTGCGTCAAGGATTGACTGACTTCCGGCGGACTCAAAAGCCGCGTGGGGATCAACTCTCCAGCTTTCACATGGGCGCTGCCTAACAGCGCCCGCGGTTGCTCGGCAAATACCGCCACCGCCTCGGCATCGCGCCAGGATCCCCTTCTGCGCATGCCACTCAAAAATCGTGCCGCATTCTCACTGTCCAGCGTGACCGGCACATGACCGTCCAGCAAGCGCTCGGTCGGCAGCACACAGGCCAGCCGTTGTTCTTCGCTCATGGCCTCCAGCGCTTCCACCGTCACGCACAAGCTGGCATCAAAGCCGCCGGTGCGAATGCGCCGCAGCGCACTCAGGTGCGCGCCACAACCCAGCGCCTCACCAATGTCTTCACCCAGGGTGCGGATGTAGGTGCCTTTGCTGCACTCCACTTCCAGATCCACTTCGGGCTCATTGCCTTCCAACCGTACGCCCGTGATGCGGATGGCGTGAATCCGGACCTGCCGGGCTTCCCGCTCCACCTCCACCCCAGCCCGCGCATATTCGTACAGGGCCTTACCGTCCTTTTTCAAGGCGCTGTGCATGGGCGGCACCTGCGCAATTTCACCGACAAAGGCCGCGACCACCCGCTCCAATTGCTCGGGTTCCACTTGAACCGACCGCTCACTCAGCACCTCGCCCTCGGCGTCCGCCGTGGCGGTTTTGATGCCCAGCCGCAGCGTCGTCGCATAGGCCTTGTCCGCATCCAGATGCATCTGGCTGAACTTGGTTGCTGCACCAAAACAAATCGGCAGCACCCCGGTCGCCAGCGGATCTAAGGTTCCGGTGTGGCCTGCCTTTTCAGCGCGCAACAACCATTTCACCTTTTGCAACGCCTGGTTACTGGAAAAACCGATCGGCTTATCCAGCAGCAGCACCCCATGCACCGGGCGCCGCTGCACCCTGACTTTGCTGGGGTTTGCCTTGCCGCTCTGGGGAGCGGCAGTCGCTCCCTGGGACGGCCGGGCAGTTTCCATCGTTAATCGTCCTTTGCCTTGCTTGCAACTGCCTTGGCAATCAGCGCATTCATGTCGGCCGCACGCTCAACCGTTTGGTCAAAGATGAAATGCAGCGTAGGCACCGTGTGGATGTGCAGCCGCTTGAACAGGCCCGCACGCAGGAATCCTGCCGCCTGGTTCAAACCCTCGGCCGTTTCCACCGGATCGCCCACCAAGAGGCTGAAAAACACCTTGGCATGGGCATAGTCAGGCGTAACTTCCACCGCCTGAATGGTGACCATGCCCACCCGCGGGTCTTTCAGCTCGCGCGCAATCAACTCAGTCAGATCGCGCTGGATCTGATCGGCGACGCGGAAACCGCGGTTGGGTGTGGACGACTTCTTGCGCACCATAAATTCAGCCGCTTACAGCGTTCTCGCAATTTCCTTGACTTCAAAGAATTCGAGTTGATCGCCCTCGTTGATGTCGTTGTAGTTCTTGAGCTTGACGCCGCACTCGAAGCCTTCCTTGACCTCGCGCACATCGTCCTTCATACGCTTCAAGGAATCCAGCTCGCCGGTGTAGATGACCACGTTGTTGCGCAGCAGGCGGAAATGGGCGTTGCGGTTGACGAAACCGCTGGTGACCATACAGCCCGCGACCGTACCAATCTTGGACGCCACGAACACGGTGCGGATTTCGGCAGTACCGATAACCTCTTCGCGCTTTTCGGGTGCCAGCATGCCGGACATGGCTGCCTTCAACTCATCGACGGCGTCGTAAATGATGTTGTAGTAGCGGATGTCGATGCCATTGCCTTCGGCCAGCTTACGGGCACCGGCATCGGCGCGCACATTGAAGCCGATGACGATGGCCTTGGAAGCCACGGCCAGGTTGATGTCGGACTCGCTGATGCCACCCACGGCGGTGTACACCATTTGCACCTTGACTTCGTCGGTAGACAGCTTGAGCAAGGAGGTTGCCAACGCTTCCTGGGAACCCTGCACATCGGCCTTGACGATGATCGGCAGCGTCTTGACGTCGCCCGAAGACAGGTCGGAGAACATGTTCTCCAGCTTGGCGGCTTGTTGTTTGGCCAGCTTGGTGTTGCGGAACTTACCGGCACGGTAAGTTGCGATTTCTCGGGCACGGCGTTCGTCGGACATGACCATGAATTCGTCGCCGGCTTGCGGCACTTCGGTCAGACCCTGGATTTCGACCGGAATCGACGGGCCGGCGGACTCGATCTTGTGACCGTTTTCGTCCAGCATGGCACGCACACGGCCGAAGGTCTGGCCAGCCAGCACCACATCGCCGGCCTTGAGCGTACCGCTCTGCACCAGCACGGTGGCCACAGGACCACGGCCCTTGTCCAGCTTGGCTTCGATCACCAGGCCCTTGGCCATGGCATCCACCGGAGCCTT
>CAKZJN010000494.1 GCA_936943465.1 uncultured Rhodoferax sp. | reverse complement strand
CAACGTCACACTGATGAGCCGCGCCAGCGCCTTCGGCCTGTTTGACGGCAACACCGTCGGCGTGATTGAGCGCACCGCGCCCGGACTGGCCGATGCGTCGCGCGGCGTACCGCGCCAGCGCCTGCACACGCTGCGCTGCAAGAGCGTGGTCATGGCCTGTGGCGCGCTGGAGCGGCCGCTGCTATTTGCCGGCAACGACCGGCCCGGCGTCATGCTCAGCGGTGCTGTCGGCACTTATGCCCACCGCTTTGGCGTGGCGACAGGCAAGCAGGCCGTTTTCTGCACCAACAACGATGCTGCCTATGCCGACGCCTTGGCGCTGGCCAAAGCAGGTGCCAAAGTCACCCTGGCCGACCTGCGCAAGCAAGCCAACTCAGCGCTGTTTGCCAGTGCCGAAGCCGCAGGTATCGAGGTGCTGCTGGGCACCACCATCGCGGGCTCCCGCGGCGGCGCACGCGTCAATAGCTGTGAGCTGGCCTCTTTTGACATCAACACCGGCACGGTCGGCGCCAGCATGGGCAACCGCAATGTGGACCTGCTGGCCATGTCGGGTGGCTGGACGCCCTCAGTACACCTCACATCCCACCGCGGTATTCGACCGGTCTACAAGCCCGAGTTGTGCAGTTTTGTGCCGGGTGGCTTTGATCGCGCCCACTTCGGTGCGGGCAGCATGGTAGGCACGCAAACCATGACCGCCGCGATACAGAGCGGCTGGACCGCCGCCGTACAAGCCGCAGTGGTCTGTGGCAAGACCGTCAGCGGCGATGCGCCACGCGCCCCCGACGCGCGCGACGCCTACATGGCTTTCACGGCCGTGGGCCCGATCGTGGTGAATCACCCGGTCGACAAGACCTTTGTGGACTTCCAGAACGACGTGGCCACCAGCGATGTGGAACTGGCGCACCGCGAGGGCTACCAATCGGTAGAACACCTCAAGCGCTACACCACGCAGGGCATGGGTACCGACCAGGGCAAGACGTCCAACCTGAGCGCGCTGTCCATCATGGCGGCCAAGCGCGGTATGGCAATTGCCGACGTCGGCACCACCACCTTCCGCCCGCCCTACACGCCGGCCACGATTGGCGCGCTGGCCGGGCGCGGCGTACGCAAGCACCTGGCACCGGTTCGCCGCACCGCCATGCACGACTGGCACGTCAGCAACGGCGGCCAGATGATGGAAGCCGGCTACTGGATGCGCCCGCTTTGGTACAACACCCATGGTGCCAATTTGTCGGCCGCCTACAAGGCCGAGATGGACATCGTGCGCGAGGAAGTCGGCATGGCCGATGTGTCCACGCTGGGCAAGATCGATGTGCAGGGGCCGGACGCTGCCGAGTTCCTGAACCGCGTGTATGTGAACGGTTTTGCCAAGCTCGGTGTGGGACGGGCACGCTACGGTTTCATGCTGCGCGAAGACGGCATCGTGATGGACGACGGCACCACCAGCCGTATCAGCGAGACCGAGTTTTTCATGACCACCACCACCGCCCAGGCCGCGCGGGTGATGAGCCACCTGGAGTTTTTGCTGCAGGTGGTGTGGCCGGAACTGCGGGTGACGGTGGCCTCGGTGTCGGACCAGTGGGCGGCCATGAGCCTGGCCGGGCCCAAGGTGCGCGATGTGCTGCGCGCCGCCTTCCCCGACATCGACTTTGCCAACGAGACATTCCCGTTCATGGGCCTGGTGGATGCCACGCTGCAAAGTGGCCCGCTAGCGGGGTTGAAGGTGCGCATCATCCGCTTGACTTTCTCAGGCGAAATGGCCTACGAGGTTTACACCCCGATGCACCATGGTCGCGCCGTGTGGGACCACTTGATGCAAGCGGGCCAGCCCTGGAAACTGCGTAGCTATGGCCTGGAAGCGCTCGGTTCACTGCGGATTGAAAAGGGCCACGTGGTCGGCTCCGAAATGGACGGCCGCACCACGCTCGACGACATGGGCGCCGGCAAGATGGCCAGCCAGCTCAAACCCTTCTGGGGCGACGCCCTGCGCCACAGTGAAAACCTGCAGCGCAAGGACCGCCCGACACTGGTCGGCCTCGAGGCGGTGGACGCCAACGAGCCACCCAACAACGGTGCCATCCTGTTCTTTGCCGATGATGAAATCAAGGGCCATGGCCGGGGTCACATCACCAGCACCACCTACAGCAAGCATGTGGGCAAACCGATTGCGCTGGGCCTGCTGCAGGGCGGAACCAGCCGCGTCGGACAGACGGTGATTGCCGCCTCGCCCGTGCATGGTCGCCAATACCAACTCAAGGTTGTGGAGCCCTGCTTCCTCGACCCCGAAGGAGCCCGTTACCGTGGTTAATGCCCCCTCCAGCCCCCCCGTGCGCTCGCCCTTCATGGGCCACACCACCGGCCGCCGCCCCAATGCCGCCGGTCAAATCGGCGTGGAAGTCGCCGCCTCCGTGTTGCCCAGCGTGACGCTCATCAGCAC
>CAKZJN010000493.1 GCA_936943465.1 uncultured Rhodoferax sp. | reverse complement strand
CTGGCCGACTGCCAGGAAAAAGACCCGGCGATGTGCGAAATCTATATCGTCGAGGGTGACTCCGCCGGTGGCTCTGCCAAGCAGGGCCGCGACCGTAAGTTCCAGGCCATCCTGCCGCTGCGCGGCAAGATCCTGAACGTGGAAAAGGCACGCTACGAAAAGCTGCTGACCAGCAACGAGATTTTGACGCTCATTACCGCTTTAGGCACCGGCATCGGCAAGGCCGGTGGCAGCACCGGCAACGACGACTTCAACGTCGCCAAGCTGCGCTACCACCGCATCATCATCATGACCGATGCCGACGTGGACGGCGCCCACATCCGCACCCTGCTGCTCACCTTCTTCTACCGCCAGATGCCCGAACTGGTCGAGCGCGGCCACATCTACATTGCCCAGCCCCCGCTGTACAAGGTCAAGGCCGGCAAGGAAGAGTTGTACCTGCAAGGCCCCAGCGAGCTCGACGGCTTTTTGCTGCGCATTGCGCTGGTCAATGCCTCGGTTTACACCGGCGGCCCCAATGGCACCACGCTGCAGGGCGACACGCTGGCCGAACTGGCCCGCAAGCACCAGGTGGCACAGGGCGTGATTGCGCGCCTGCAAAACTTTATGGACGCCGAGGCCCTGCGCTCGGTGGCCGATGGCGTGGCACTGAACCTTGACACCGTGGCCGACGCCGAAGCCTCGGCTGCCGCGCTACAAGCCAAGCTGCCCGATGCCGAAGTGGCCGGCGAGTTTGACGTGCGCACCGACAAGCCGATTCTGCGCATCAGCCGCCGCCACCACGGCAACGTCAAGAGCAGCGTGCTGACGCAAGACTTTGTGCATGGCGCCGACTACAACGCGCTGGCCGAAGCCGCCAACACCTTCAAGGGCCTACTCAGCGAAGGCGCCCGCGTCATGCGCGGCGAGGGCGAGCGCCAGAAGGAAGAAAAGGTCAGCGACTTCCGCGAAGCCATGGCCTGGCTCATCGGCCAAGCCGAAAACTCGACCAGCCGCCAGCGCTACAAAGGCCTGGGTGAAATGAACCCCAGCCAGCTCTGGGAAACCACCATGGACCCCACCGTGCGCCGCCTGCTGCGCGTGCAAATTGACGACGCCATCGAAGCCGACCGCGTGTTCACCATGCTGATGGGAGATGAAGTGGAACCCCGTAGAGATTTCATTGAAACGAATGCGCTGCGGGCGGGGAATATTGACGTTTGAGTTTGGACAACAGAAAGATTGCAAAAATTCCCACTTGGTGCAAAAACAGCCGCTAATGCGGCTGTTTTTGATTGCGTTCCAATAACTTCATCAAATCTTGCAGTCAACCTCGAATGACAGCAGTCTGGCAATCCATCAGAACATACCTTGATGCTCACGACAGTATTGCAACCCGTTAAACCTCTTGCTGTTATTCCAGCAGAACTTTCCTTCTGCGTACGAGATTTTTGAACCACAGTGAGCGCAGATTAGTTTCTTCGCTGTGGAATCTTCCGGTCCTGAAGTCGCAGGAGAAACTGCTTGAGCCGGTAACGGTGCGACGAATGCCTTGACCACATCGGTCCGAATCTTGGGAGTCATGAACGGCGGCAAGTCCAGCAGATCGGCCGGACGATGCTGGCGCTTTAGCTTTTCGCCCCATTCAATAACAGTATCTAGGCTTCGGACATTGAATAGCGCCTTGATAACAGCGCTTGCACCGATTTTTTCCGTGAACTGACCGTGCCAGCTTGGAAACTGATCTGCCTTTATCAGAAAGGAAGTATCAAACAACTTGGCATCTGGCCGTTTGATAATGGCTTTGGGGTGCATCATGACCACATGGTGGAAGTCTGGATGCTTATCGACGCGCATTGTTATGTCCAATCGCTGTAGCAACTTCGCCAGAAGCCGTTCATGCCTACGGCTTTGTTCCCACGGAGAAGGAATGCCGAAAGAATCGTGATCGTATTGCACCGTAAATTCGCCACGATCATTCACGATCAAGTTGCCCGAATAATTCTTGGTTTCGATCAAATACACGAGCCCGGTGCGGTTCAGAATTAAGTGATCAATCTGCGCGACATCTGCATCAATCACAAACCGCAAATCGTGCAGCAAAACATGGTTCTCACCATCCTTGAAGTAGCTATCTAAATAGTGCGCGGACTCGCGCTCCCCCTGGATGCCCTTTTTGCAGCGCTGCAACTCATCTCTTAGCCACTTCTTCTGTTGTGGGTCTAGCTGCGTTGACTTTTGCAAGTCTTCAAGCAGTGCCAAGCGTTTGGACTTGTCGTCGGCCGATTTCAGCAACATGAATGCATCCCTCTTTTGGATTGGGTTTCAGTGCTGTTGATCCTAGCTTGAATCTGCACTGCGCAATAACCTAAGTCCATTTCAGACATTGAAATTGATTCAGTAGGTTTACTCCCTAAGTGCAGCGGTGAATAATCGGTGCGAATTAAGGGAACCAAGTAGGCCATGAAAAAGAATATTGACTACTACAACCAGAACGCTGAGACGTTTTTCACCTCGACAGCATTGGTAAATATGGAACCGGTGTACCAACGCTTTCTGCATTTGCTGCCGCCAACGGGGCGCTTACTCGACGCCGGATGTGGGTCTGGTCGCGATGCCAAAGCTTTTGCCGAAAAGAGCTACAACGTTGATGCCTTTGATGCGTCGCCTGCATTGGCAAAGCTCGCTTCTGACTACACGGGCCTGTCGGTTGAAGTGATGTCCTTTCTGGACTTTGACCGTCACCAGCATTACGACGGGATATGGGCTTGCGCCAGTTTGCTGCATGTGCCAGAAGCTGACTTACCGCAAGCCCTGCAGCGTCTATGGCGCGGTCTTAAGCCCAATGGCGTTTTGTACGTCAGCTTCAAACACGGTACGGCTGAGCGCGAGCATGGTGGGCGGGTATTCACAGACGCAACCGAAGGTCAGCTTAGGGCTTGGACCAAGGCGCTGGAGGGCGTGGCCTCCACTGACATTTGGCTCACGACGGACCAACGGCCAGACCGCCAAGAAGAATGGGTGAACGGCCTGTTCTGCAAGGCACCTATCACCATGCCTGCCGACAAGCTGACCACCGGCGGAGCAGACACCTTCTTGCCCAAGCTGGTTCATGAGATTGCACACGCTACGCACATTGACATCAGCGTGTCGTTCATCATGACTTCAGGCCTGACATTGCTGATGCCCGACTTGGAAGCTGCGCTGCGCCCCGAGCCCGAAAGCAAGCGCCATCCCGCCAAGATCCGCGTTCTGACAGGTGATTACTTGGACGTGACCGATGTAGAGGCCTGCCGCTTGTTGATGCTGCTGAAAGATCGTGGCGCTGAGGTGCGCGTGTTTGAGGCAAAAGCGCACAGCTTTCACATGAAGGCCTACATCTTTGCCACAGAACACCCCGATCAGGGATTGAGTGGACGCGCGTTCATTGGGTCTAGCAACATCAGCCGGCAGGCGTTGCGCACTGGCTTGGAGTGGAACTACAAGATTGAATACCCCGGCGACCCGGGCTTCTTGGAGGCACGCCAGCGGTTCGAGGAACTGTTTGTGCATCCGCACACGGTGGAGCTGACCCACGACTGGATTGATGCCTACGACCAGCGCCGACTTGCAATGCGCCGCCCTGTTGCACCGGGTTCATTTGAGGTGTTGGAGCCCCCTACGCCTACGGCTATTCAAAAAGCGGCATTGGCAGCGCTGGCTGAAACGCGCTCTGACAACTTTCGGCGTGGGCTGGTGGTGTTGGCCACTGGCTTGGGGAAGACTTGGCTCGCCGCTTTTGATGCCCATCAACTAGGCGCAAAGAAGGTTCTTTTTGTTGCGCACAGGGAAGAAATATTGGGTCAGGCTGCTGCGACCTTTTTGCGCATTCGCCCCAATGCGCGGGTTGGCAACTACGCAGGCCAGAAGCGCGACACCGACGCGGACGTGCTTTGTGCGTCTGTCCAGACTCTGGGTAAAGATGCCCACCTAGAGCGCTTTGCGCCAACGCACTTTGACTACATCGTGGTGGACGAATTTCACCACGCAGCAGCGCCAAGCTACCGCCGCTTGTTGTCTTACTTCAACCCTCGCTTTTTGTTGGGTTTGACGGCCACACCTGACCGCACCGATCAGTCAGACATCTTGAGCCTGTGCGATGACAACCTCGTCTACACCTGCGATTTGTTTCAGGGCATTAGCGCCCAGTTGCTGGCTCCGTTTCATTACCACGGCATCTTTGACGAGGAAGTGAACTACAAGGAAATTCCGTGGCGCAATGGACGGTTTGATCCAGACGTGCACTCCAACAAGCTCGCTACGCTGGCTCGCGCCAAACACGCCCTGCGTGAGTGGGGTCGTCTCAAACAGCGCCGAACTTTGGCGTTTTGCGTGTCCATTCGCCACGCCGAATTCATGGCCGAGCAATTCCGGAAAGCAGGCATTGCAGCGCAAGCGGTTTATGGCGGCTCTGAACTGGGTCGCGTGGAGGCACTGGATCAACTCAACACCAATTCGCTTGAAGTCTTGTTCTCAGTGGACCTATTCAGCGAAGGCATGGATTTGCCACTGATTGATACGGTGATGATGCTGCGCCCCACCGAATCCAAAGTGCTGTTCTTGCAGCAATTGGGGCGCGGACTACGCAAAGCTGATGCGGATGGCAAAACGCATTTGGTGGTGCTGGACTTCATTGGCAACCACCAGAGCTTCTTGCACAAACCACAGGCTTTGTTTGGCGTGGGAAGCACCTTCAAGCAACTGGGCCAATTCGCCCGCGATGCGGAGCAGAACCGGCTTTCGCTGCCGGAAGGCTGCTTTACCAATTTCGACTTGCGACTGATTGACTTCCTCAAGTCTCTAGAACGCCCCGGCATTCAAGCGGAGTACGAAGCCCTGCGCGATTCCTTAGGTCGCAGACCCACACCGACCGAAGCCTACCGGGCCGGTATGTCCATGGCCCAAATGCGCCGGCAGTACGGGAGCTGGTTTGAATTTGTGGCGAGCATGGAGGACGAGTTGACAGGGGAAGAAGCAGCGGTAGCGCAAGCCTACAGCGCGTTGCTTCAAGAGATCGAAATCTCGCATATGACCCGCAGCTACAAGATGGTGCTGTTGGAGGCTTTTCAAGAATTGAATGGTTGGCACAACGGTGTTGTCTTGCCAGTTTTGGCAGCCCGTTCTTGGCTGGTGCTTTCACGACGGAGGCAGTTCCTCGCCGACTTGCCAGAGGAGTTTCAAGACCCACAGGCCGGGCAAAGTGATGAGTGGGGTCGCTATTGGCGGAAGAACCCCGTAGACGCTTGGATTGGCGGTGGCCGCAAGGGCGATAGCTCGGTGTTATTCGCCTTGAGCGAAGGGCATTTTGTCGCCAAGAATGCCGTGGCTCCCGAACATATTGAAACCTTGCAAGGATTGGTGCAGCAACTCATCGACTTCCGGTTTTCCACTTACGAGCACCGCCAAGTGACTCCACAGGCCAGCAACGTGATTCCACTGGTTCGACCTGTGCGGCATGGGATTGAACTGCCTTTCTTCCCCAACATCAGAATCGCCTGCGGCCATTTCAAAACCGGGACAGCGGACGCCGAAGAATATCGTGCGCTAGATGATGGGCATGGCAAGCTGGACCCACAGCGGCACTTTATTGCCCGCGCTTCCGGCCACTCCATGGACGGTGGCAAGAACCCCATTCGAGACGGCGACTATTTGCTGCTGGAGCGCATCTCTGCTGGAAGCGCAGGCTCCATCACCGGAACCGTCATGGCGATCGAGCGGCAAGATGAATCCGGCGACAACCAATACCTGCTTAGGGTGGTGATGAAGTCGCCGAGCGGCGGCTACATACTGCGCGCCAACAACCCAGAATACGCCGACATGGCCGCCACAGACGACATGCGCACACTGGCAAAACTCAAAGAAATCTTGAGCCCATTTGAGTTGGCGATTGGGCAAACATTTCTGCGTGAGGACATTCCGCCTCTGTTTGGGCTCTCATTTAACCAAGGCCTTTGGAACGTAGGCCATGTCGTTCTGCACGACCAGAAAGCCCATGTATTGCTGATTACCTTGAACAAGCAAGGCAAGGCAAAAGATCACAAGTACTTGGACCACTGGATTGACGAAAACACCTTCCATTGGCAGACACAGAATGCCACCACACCGGAATCCAGCAAGGGCAGAAGCATCATCGACCATCGAAAAACGGGGTGGCACATTCACCTGTTCGTGCGCGAGACCAAGTTGAGCCAAGGTACTGCCGCTCCATTCGCGTACCACGGTTGCGTCCACTATGTGAGTCACCAAGGCAGTGCGCCCATGAGCATCACGCTGGCGTTAAAGTGAAGCAATTTCTTCACTTTCTCGCAGCGTTTGCACCTTCCCGACCTGGCCTTTACATTTGGTACTGGTCACCTCCCGACCTGACGTTGTTGTAATCCCTACGCAACGATTATTTAGGCCCAGCCCTTTAACCGGCTGGGCCAATTTTTTTCTGCTGCTTTAGCTTGGCGACTGCCAAGAAGTTGCCGGTTGGCAGACGCACCATTTCACGGCTCTGTTGACCTGGCGTCGGCCACATTTCCTCCGGCACGACCGCGCGCAGGTCCATGGTTTTTGCGAATGCGACAATGGCATTACTTTGTTCCCCTTCGCGACTCATGAAATTTAAGACTCTGCCTTTCCTCCCCGTTCTCCTCGCCATTGCCACAGGCACCCTGGTTCCCAATTCCGTCTCCTTCGCAGCAACGCAAAAGCCCAGCAAGTCCGTCGCGGCCAAGAAGGCCAAGTCCCCCAAGAAAGTCGCTGCGGCTGCCGTAGCCAGTCTGCCGCCGTTGGCCGCCCAGACCGCGTTGGCAGACAACGCACCTGCGCTGCCCGCCAAGGCGTGGCTGATCATGGATTTCGACTCCGGCGAGGTGCTTGCCACCGCCAACCCCGACGAGGCATTGCCGCCCGCTTCGCTCACCAAGATGATGACCAGCTACCTGGTCGAGCAGGGGCTGCGCTCCGGCAAACTCAAGCCGACCGATCTGGTCTCGGTAAGCGAGAACGCCTGGTGCCGTGGCTCCAGCACCGAGTCCTGCATGTACCTGCCGCTCAACAGCCAGGCCACGGTGATCGATATCCTGCGCGGCATCATCATTCAGTCGGGCAACGATGCGTCCAAGGCGATTGCCGAACACATGGCGGGCACCGAAGAGGGTTTTGCCAAGCTGATGAACGCGGAAGCGCAGCGCCTGGGCATGACGCGCAGCAATTTTGTGAACCCCACGGGCCTACCCGATCCGCAGCACAAGGCTTCTGCGCGGGACCTCGCCATCCTGGCGCGCGCCATTATTCGTGACAGCGTCGAGTACTACCCGATCTACGCAGAACGCGACTTCAAATACAACGGCATCAAGCAAGGCAACCGCAATGCCTTGCTTTACACCGACCCGAGCGTGGACGGGCTGAAGACCGGCCACACCGACGACGCAGGCTACTGCCTGGTTACGTCATCCAAGCGCGGCGACATGCGCCTGATCACCGTCATCCTCAACACCAACAGCGCGCAGGCGCGTGCGGATCAGACGCGTGCGCTGCTCAGTTGGGGCTTTGTTAACTTTGAGAAAGTCACGCCGATTCAGGCCAATGCCGTGGTCTCGACCATCAAGGTCAACTTCGGCAAGGCCGACACCGTTGCCGCAGGCCTGGGCGCGCCCTGGATGTTGACCGTGCCCAAGGGCCAGCAAGTGCAGACCAAGGTCGAAGTGCTGCCGGGCCTGGAAGCGCCGGTAGCCAAAGGCACGGTCATTGGCAAGGTGCTGGCAACCGCGAACGGCAAGCCGGTTGGAGAGGCTCCGCTGGTGGCCCAGGCCGACGTTGAGCGCTCGGGCTTTGTGGTGCGCATGTGGCAGCACGTGGCCAAGCTGTTTGGCAAGTGAGCCGGACCCGCCTAGCCCGGGGGTGAAGGCCGCCGGTTAGCCCAATTCAAACGTCGTGATGCCAAACTGCCTTTGCAAGTCAAAGGCAGGTGCGGCGCCGGTGTACATGCGCGCCGTTTCAAACACAGGTTGCATGTCCCAGGACTCCGCCAGCGCGCGTGCTGCGGCGTGGTTTGCCGAAATGTCCAACTGAACCTGCGCTCCCGCTGGCACGCTGCCCATCAAGGCATGGAGCAGATGGCCTGCCGCCTCGGCATCGTCCGCAAACAGCGGCCCCACTTTGAATCCGGTGCGACAAGGCCGGATCACGCCATAGCCACAGAGCGCCCCCTGCCGCGCCAAGCCCAAGGCGATGCTGCCAAGCTGCTGTACCCAGTGCTGCACGAAGCTGGCGCGCGCGCTGGGGAACATGGCCGCGTCGTAGGCCACCAGACGGGGAATATCGTCCAGGCCCAAGCGGAAGATGCCAGCGTGTGCCGCACCGCGTGATTGCGCCTGGCCCTGCATGCGCATGTTGTTGTAGGCCAGCACAAAGCCACTCTTGCGGTAGTTTTCCTGCTGCGCAACAACGCCATCCAGACCGACGAGGCGCCCCTTCAGGTGCGCCATGCCGGCGTTCCAAATCGCCAGGCCATGGCCGCGACCCCGGTACGCGGGGCGCACGATGTAAAACCCGATAAACCCGAAGTCGGCGCCGTAACGCACGGCAGAAATCATGCCCACCGCCTGGCCTTCCAGCTCGGCCAGCAGGAAGCCTTCGGGGTCCGCTGCGAAGAAGGTTTCATGGTCGTGCAAGCCGGGGTTCCAGCCTTCCTGCGCGGCCCAGTCCATGCACTCGGCCAATTCGTGCTTGTGCATCAAGCGGATTTGCAGCGACGATGTGGCTAAGGGTTTCATGGGTTTGGATAGAGGGGTTGAAACGCAAAGTTTTTCGGCAAATATGATAATTGGAACTCTTGGCAATCACGAAACTCGCAACATGAAAATCTCCCCGTCCATGACGCGCCTTTGGGCTTGTGCGTCGCCCGCCACGCTGCGCTTGTTCAGCCTGGCCTTGGCACTGAACGCACCGCTCGTGGCGTTGGCACAAGCCGCTGACACCGCAGCCGCTCCAGCCGCACCCGCCGCGGCGGCGATCCAATCAAAAATCCTCATGCGAACCCAGAATAGCTGGGACGGCAAACCCTTGAATTTCAAGGGGGGCGCCGGTGAAGTGAGTGCCCTCTACATTGAAATTCCCCCGGGCCAGCAAACCGGTTGGCACCAGCATCCGGTACCCAACTTTGCGTACATGCTGGACGGCGAACTGGAGGTGAGCCTGAAAGATGGTCGCACCAACCGGGTTCGCGGGGGCGAAGCGCTGGCTGAGGTCGTGAATGTGCTGCACAACGGCCGCAACCCGTCTGCAACGCAAGCCGCCAAGCTGGTGGTGTTCTATATGGGCGCCGTGGGCATTCCCCTGACCATTGCCGCCCCTGCGGCGCCCGACCAGTAAGCCCGGCCCCAACCATGCAAGCCGCACAGGCGCCTGGCCAGCAACACACGGGCCGCTTCACCGTGCTGGATGATCTTGAACGCTACGGCAGCACCCAAGCCATTGAAGCGCTGCGCCGCGAAGGCGCGGTGGGCCTGTTCGCGCATACGCGGCCTGCGGTGGACGCTTTTTCTGCGGCCTTGCAGCGCGCGGGCCTTGATGCCACGGCCCATGTCTGGGATCTGTACCACGCCCCACTGCAAGTTGCCCTGGCAACGGTGGCCGAGGTGATCCGTGCCCATGAACCGTCGGACACGGTGGTTGAAGTGCGCGAGGACTGGGGTCCAGATGTGACGCAGCGCTGCCAGAGTTTGATGCAGGCTTGCGGCGTCATGCCGGCAGCGCAGGCCACCTTGCGCGGCCAGGTGCTTCCCAGCCATCTGGCCATTGCCACCCAGGCATCGGGTCACCTTGTGGGAGTCGGCTCACTGTTGTGGGGCCACTGCCCGTTTGGGCCCTGGCACCACTACGCGCACCTCGGCATGGGCAGCGTGGACCTGGCAGCCCGCGGGCAATCGCTGGGCAAGCGCCTGGCAGCCTGCCTGATTCAAAGCACTGCAAGCCGGGAGGCGACCGCCGGCATCACGGCGGCCTGTGCGGGGGACAACCTCGCCTCGGCGCACTTGCTGCGCGACTGCGGACTGCAACGCGATGCGCAGCGCGTATGCGTCATGTTCACGCTGGATGGCGCCCGCAAAACGCGCTAGCCCTTAACCCCAAGGAGTTCTACAAAATGCAATCCCTGATTCGCCCGGCCGTACTGGCACTGTTTATGGCGCTGGCTGCCACGCCAGGTTTTGGACAACAGGAAACCAGTTGGCAACAGCGCGCGCCACACGAACTGGAGAAGCTCTTCGCCGCGCTGGCCAGTGGCAACACCGAAACGATTGAGCGCCATCTGGCAGCAGAGTTTCAAATCGTTCGCTCCAACGGCGCCACGTTTGACAAAGCCAGCTACCTGCAACGCAGCATTCCGGTCATCAAGAACACCCCACGCTTCAGAAACCTCAAGGTAACCGGCCAAGCCGATATTCGGGTCCTCACGTTCAACCTGGAAGTGAACGAGACAATCGAAGGGCATACCGTTGAAAACCTCGCGCCACAGCTCATCGTGTTTCGCGATCTGGGCGACCGCTGGGTGGTGGTGGCCAGCGCCAACCTCGCCAAGCTGTCGCAATAGGGGTTTGCGGTGAGTAGCCGCATCAGCGGTGCGCCCGTTGTAAGCGCTATTCCGGAATATCAAACCGATAGCCGACGCCATAAACCGAGGCAATGCACTCTCTCCCCGGCTCAATGGCCTGCACCTTCTTGCGCAGGTTCTTGATGTGGGTGTCGATGGCCCGGTCACTGATGTCCTTTTGGCTGTCGTGCACGCTCGCCAGCAACTGGTCACGCGAGAACACCCGCCCGGGGCGCGCCAGCAAGGTTCGGAACATCATGAATTCAATCCGGGTCAGGGCGAGCCATTGCCCCAGCCAACTGATTCGGAAAGACGCATCTTCCACCACCCACGGACGCGGCACTGTCTTGACCCTGCCATCGGCACGTCGCAACAAGGCGCGTATGCGCGCCACCACCTCACGCGGAGCAAAGGGCTTGCAAACGTAATCGTCAGCCCCGGTGTCCAGGCCCAGCAGGCGGTCCAGTTCGTCCACACGCGCAGTCAGCATCAGGATGGGTACATCGCTGAACGCCCGCACCGCTTTGCACACACCAAGGCCATCCAGGCCCGGCAGCATCCAGTCCAGGATGACCGCATCGGGGGCACTTTGGCTGATGTGTTGCACCGCTTCGCGTCCATCGAAGACCGGTGTCGCTTCATAACCAGCGGCGCGCAAATAGTTGAGCAACAACTCTGATATTTTTCGGTCGTCTTCAACGACCAATACGCGGCTCAAGGGTGCTGTGTTCATGCGGCGTTGTCTCCATTCAGGGGCAACTGAATCAAGAACCTGACACCGCCCCTTGGGGATGCCTCGGCCCGGATGGTGCCGTGATGGGCCTTGGCAATTTGCTGGCAGATTGCAAGGCCAAGACCACTGCCACCGGACTCACGCCCTCTGGATGGGTCGGCCCGATACAAGGGCTCAAAAATGCGCGTTAGATCATCTGCCGGCAGGCCTGGCGCAGTGTCCTCCACGCAGAGGATGACCTGGCTACCTTCGGTATGAATGTCCACCACCACCTGCCCCGGTACATCGGTATAGCGCAGACTGTTATCCAGCACATTGGCCAGCAGTTGTTCGATGCGTTTCGCGTCCCAGCGCACCATCACCGGTCCTTCGGGCTTGTTCTCGATGCACAGCGATAGGCCTTGCTGGCTCGCTCGCAGTGTGAAGCGCTGAACGATGCTTTCTACCAGCGCTACCGCATTCATGTCCTCAAAGTAGCAAGGCAAGGCCTGCAAATCGG
>CAKZJN010000492.1 GCA_936943465.1 uncultured Rhodoferax sp. | reverse complement strand
ATCGGCGGCGTGCTGATTCCCGGTGCCGCAGCGCCCAAGCTGGTGACCAAGGCCATGATTGGCAAGATGAAAAAGGGTGCGGTGCTGGTGGACGTGGCGATTGACCAGGGCGGCTGCTTTGAGACCTCGCATGCCACCACACACGCCGAGCCCACTTTCATGGTGGACGGCGTGGTGCACTACTGTGTGGCCAACATGCCCGGTGCCGTGGCCCGCACCTCGACCTTCGCTTTGAACAACGCCACCATCGGCCACGCTGTGGCATTGGCCAACAAGGGCTGGAAGCAGGCCCTCAAAGACAATGTGCACCTGAAGAACGGCCTGAACGTGGCCGAAGGCAAGGTCACCTACCAGGCCGTTGCCGAAGCGCTGAACAAGCCCTACGTGAGCGCCGACAGCCTGCTGTAAATCGCAAAAGCGCGAGCCCCACGCCCAAGCAGGCGTGCGGGCCCCTACTTCTGCAGTCTTTTTTTAGCTTCCTCTAAACCGCCGTAATTTTCGGTGTTGGCAAAGCCCATGCTCTTGAGCGTGTTCATGGCCAGACCGGAGCGGCGGCCTGAACGGCAATACAGGATGACGTGGTCGTCCTTGTTCACCTTGGCCTTGAAGATGTCTTGTGCAATATCGGTATGCGAGATGTTGAGCGCGCCTTCAATATGGCCGGCCTGAAACTCTTGTGGGGTGCGTACGTCAATCACCACATCCCGCGCCAGAGCGGAAAAGGCCAGCAGCAGGCCCAAGGTGGTAGTGACGGCAGTTTTGAGTGAAAACATGGGTTTGAGCTAAGTTGCGAATATAGGGTTTGTACCAGTATTTGCCATGTTTTCACCTGACTGACCGGCAAGTGCCCCACCACGGGGCGCCCTTGCCAGCGTCCTTCTTAAGCTGCCTGCACCACCACGGCTGCATTGGCGGCAATCGTCGCCACCGCAATGTCGTTGCTGGCCGATGCCAGGGCCTGCGCCTTGCCGGCGTCACCCATGGCCAGTCCTTCGGCGCGGACGATGCGCACATCGGTAATGCCAAAGAAGCCGAACACGGTTTGCAGGTAGCTTTCCTGGTGCTCCATGGCACGACCGCCCTCGCTGGTGGAATACAGGCCACCCCGGGTGGACGCCACGATCACCACCTTGCCGCCGGCCAGGCCCTGCGGACCCTTCTCGGTGTACTTGAAGGTGCGACCCGCCTGCGCCACGCGGTCGATCCAGGCCTTGAGCTGGCTGGGGATCGAGAAGTTGTACAACGGCGCACCCACCACGATCACGTCGGCTGCCAGAAATTGGGTGACCAGGGCTTCGGAAATAGCGTTCTCATGCTTTTGAATGTCGCTGAGCGTGGCGCTGGCACCCAGGCGAAAACCCAGGGAATCGGCGGACAGGTGGCTGGGAGCGGCCAGTGCCAGGTCCAGATAGTCCACGCGCGTGTCGGGGTGCTTGGCGGTCCATTGGCCCACAATTTGCTGGGTAAGTTTGCGGGAGACCGAGTTGTCGGCCAGAACGCTGGAGTCGATGTGCAAGAGTTTCATGGTTCACTTCCTTCCGGTTTAGGGGGCCGTTGCGGGACGCTTGGGCCATGGAAGGGACTCTAAAGTTTCACCAAATAAAGAGAAACAGCAAATCCGTCACTGTCACGTTTCTATTTC
Source organism: uncultured Rhodoferax sp. (assembly GCA_936943465.1). Classification (GTDB taxonomy): domain Bacteria; phylum Pseudomonadota; class Gammaproteobacteria; order Burkholderiales; family Burkholderiaceae_C; genus Allorhodoferax. The sequence goes on along the minus strand of CAKZJN010000492.1, from coordinate 10,186 downwards.
AGCAACAATCCAAGCCTTGATAAACCCATAAGAACAACAATGGCCCAAACCAAACCCCCTTCCCCCAAAACGCCGACGCCCCGCGCCATCAATCTCGCCCTGCAAGGGGGTGGTTCGCACGGTGCCTTTACCTGGGGCGTGCTGGACGCCCTGCTGGCGGACCCGCGGATTCACTTTGAAGGCATCAGCGGCACCAGCGCCGGGGCCATGAATGCGGTCGCGATGGCGCACGGTTTGGCCATGGCCAGCGGCCGCCCCGAGGCCGTGCAGCGCGAGTCGGCGCGTGAATCCTTGCGCGCCTTCTGGGACGGCGTGATCGGTATGGGGGCCCTGCAGTCCACTTTGACGCATGCCCAGCGGGTACCCTTCGACCTGCTTTTCGGCGGGCTTTCCGCGTTGATGGGGCAGCAGTCGCCGGGACACTTGGTGAGTGATGCGCTTAGTGGTTTGTGGTCCAAGTCGTTCTCGCCCTACCAGACCAACCCGCTGGACATCAACCCGCTGAAGGATTTTCTGGAACGGCAGATTGACTTCGAGCGACTGGCCGGATTCAAGGGCGTCCAGGTGTTTGTGCTGGCCACCAAGGTCAGTACCGGCAAGGCCGAAATCTTTTCGGGCAAGCGGCTTACGGCCTCGGCGGTGATGGCCTCGGCCTGTCTGCCCACAGTGTTCCATGCCGTGGAAATCGAGGGTGACAGCTACTGGGATGGTGGCTATTCGGGCAACCCGGCGATTCATCCGCTGGTATACGAGTGCAAGAGTCCCGATGTGCTGCTGGTACAAATCAATCCGCTGCGACGCCATGCAGTGCCCACCACGTCGGCCGACATTCTGGACCGGCTCAACGAAATCACCTTCAACTCCGCGCTGATTGCCGAGATGCGCGCGATCGACTTTGTGAAGCGCCTGCTGCACGAGGGAAAACTCGACCGCGACCGCTACAAAGAGGTGTTCATGCACCGCATTGACGGCGGCAAGGAGCTGGACGACTACCCGGCTTCCACCAAGGCAGAAACCAATGCCGACCTGATCTACCGCCTGCGCGATCTGGGCCAGCGCTGCGCCGCGGAATGGCTGGACCAGAAGCTGGCACAGGTTGGCGTAGCCAGCAGCATCAATATTGCGCGCGACTACCTGGACGATCTGCGCGTGCCGGTGCAACACGGCAGCTAATGGAGACGGACTAAGGGAGACCACCGGGTGTTTCTCCGTGCTCCGTTGCGGTAAGCTCTGATTACTAATTAAGTGTCGGGGGACTCTTGCTATGAAACGCGTACTTGCCTTGTGTGTGTGTGTTCTATTGAGCGTGGAGGGGGCTGTGGTGTGGGCCCAAACTGCGCTGGTGGCCTTTGCCCAGGACACCATGAAGAACGACTTTCGCAAGGCCCAGGTGTTTGAAGTGCGCGACGCCGTGGCCAAGCAGCCGGGTTTGCGGTTTGAATATTCCGATGCCGATGGCCAAACCTCCTTGCTGATCCGCCAGATTGACCAGTTCATTGAAAAGAAGGTCGATGTGCTGGTGTTGGGCACGAACGATGAACGCTCGGTGGTTCCGGTGGTGAGCAAAGCGTACAAGGCGGGCATCAAAGTTATCGTGCTCGACCGCGGCATCCAGGGCAGCGACTACAGCACCTTCATCAACTCCGACAACGTGGAAATCGGGCGCATCGGGGCCGAATTTGTGGCCAACCAGATCAAGCGCAAGGGTCAGGTGCTGCTGTTTGAAGGTATCAAAACGGCCGACGTGACCCGTTTGCGCAGCAAGGGCTTTATGGACGAAATTGCCAAGCATCCCGACATCCGCGTGATTCGGCGCACCGGCAATTACTTGCGCAAAGACGCCTTGCTGGAGATGGAAAAACTGCTGGCGCAGGGCATTCGCGTTGACGCCATTTTTTCCGAGAGCGACAGCATGCTTAGCGGTGCCCGCATGGCGATGGAGGCGGGCAAAGTAGATCCGCGCACGGTGATTTCGGTTGGGTGCGATTACACCAGCGAGGCCCGCGACGCGATTCGCAAGGGCACGCAGACCGCTTCAATCCTGTTCCCATTGGGTGGACACAAGACCGTTGAAATAGCGCAGAAGCTGCTGGCCAAGGAGCCGGTTCCCAAACATGTGATCAACCCCGTGAAGCTGGTGACGCGGGATAACGTGGAACAGGTGCCGCCGATCTTCTAAGCAGCGGCTCGTGAACTTCCGTCAGCGCCTGCCGCGCAACCTCTCCCCCACGCTGTCCCTGCTGGTTACCAGCGCGGTCTTGCTGGTGTTGTTTGCCTTGGGCTTGTATTTCGACCTGTTCCTGCGTGCCAACTTTCGGGACGTTACCGCCAAGCGAATGGAGCATGGCTATGAGCGCCTGGCTTCCAACCTGAATCAGATGGAAGCGGCCCTGCGGGAGGGCGGAACCTATGCCAAGACCGATGAGCGCATCCTGGCTTCGGTTGATTTGATCAACCGCTACCAGGACAAGGCGCACTACAACACCTTTTTGATCGACGAAGAAAAGAAGTCCCTCGCCGTTGCCATGCTGGATCGGGTGAAGCTGTCCATGAACAGTGACTTCGCTTTGTACGGACGCGATGAAGAACTGATTGCCTATGCCACCCGCAATGGCGGCAGCTACCAGATTGGTTTTCTGTCCTTCGACAAGGGCAAGGCACAAATTTTCCGCCGCCAGGAGGGATTTATTGAATTCATGGAAGGCGCCGTGCCGGCCTGGGTCAACGTCACCATGAAGCATGTGCCGACGTATGCCGCTGAGAGTCTCGAAAAGGGCCATGTCATCACCTACCAGCAACTCGGTGACCGCCTGTCCATCGTGAGTCACCAGAGCGTGTTTGATCCGCGTACCGGCAAGGCGGTTGCGCACCTGGAGTTTGCCCGCAACCTGGATGCCGACTACTTCGCACAATTCGCCCGCGAACTGGATCTGGACCTGCGCTTTTCCTTTACCAGCGACTTTGCCAACGACGCAGGCAGCTTTGACAGCAAGGACGATCGGGGGGCATTGCGCATTCGCGAGTTGGGTGAACACTATGTGGCCGTCATGCAAAAGGACGTTATTGGTGGCCGGGTGTACTTCACCACCACCCTGGACCGCGCCACCCATACGGCCGTACTCAACACGCACCGCACGCGCTTTTTGTTGTTGATGCTGGCGGTGGGGGCGCTTGCGCTGTTGGGCATGCGCGTGGTCATGTCGCGGCGTTTATCGCAACCGCTGCGCACGTTGATGTTGCAGATTCAAAAGGTCGAGCGTGGCGACTACTCACCCAGTGTCCCGGTGGGCACCGGCGACGAATTGGAGGCGATTTCGATCAGCGTCAATGCGCTGTCGAATGCGGTGCGCGAGCGTGAGAACTCGCTGGAACTGGCCCGCAATGAGCAGGAGTATTTGTCACAACACGACGCCCTGACGGGCCTGCCGAATCGCCGGTTTTTTTCGCAGCGACTGGAACATGCACTGGACCTGGCGCGGCGCAACCGCACGGAGCTGGCGCTGTTTTTCATGGACCTGGACCAATTCAAGCTGGTCAACGATACGCTGGGACATGACATTGGCGACGAGTTGCTGGTTCAGATTGGCCAGCGCCTCAAAGCCAGCGCGCGCACCAGCGACACGCTGGCACGTATAGGCGGCGACGAGTTCAATGTGTTGATTGAAAACGTGCGCGATGTGGCCGAGGTGGAAACCATTCTGGGCAAATACGTCAGCCTTTTTCATCAGCCGTTTGTCTGCGGTTCGCACGAACTCAGCATCACGGTAAGCATTGGCGCCGCCCTGTATCCCAAGGACGGCCTCGATGGCATTGCCCTTCTCAAGCACGCCGATCTTGCGGTCTATCGCTCCAAAGAAGGCGGGCGCGACAAATACAGTTTCTTCTCGCAGGAATTGGCAACCCGTGCCAACTTGCAAGCCGAAACCATCAGTGCGCTCAAGAACGCGTTGAGTGATGGCCGGGAATTCACGCTGCATTACCAACCCAAGGTGCATGCGGCGTCCGGCGCTGTGGTGTCTGCCGAGGCGCTGATTCGCTGGAACCGCCCGGGCTATGGCTTGGTGCCTCCCTTGCAGTTCATACCGGTTGCAGAAGACACCGGTCTCATCATTGCGTTGGGTGACTGGGTGATCCGCCAGGCCTGCCAGGACCTGGCAAAGATGCGCATCGCGGGTGTGCATTTGAATCACCTGAGCATGAATGTGTCGAATGTCCAGTTGCGTGGGCATGCCCTGTTGCCGGTGTTGCAGCAGTCCATTGCAGAAAACGGTCTGCAGGCGCAACAGCTTGAGTTGGAGATCACCGAGAGCTTCATTGCCAAGGATGTGGGGCAGGCCATCGTCACGCTCAAGGAATTCCGGGCTGCGGGCTTGCAACTGGCCATTGATGATTTCGGCACCGGCTATTCGTCCATGGGCTACTTGCAAAAACTACCCTTCACGCGCATGAAGGTGGACAAATCCTTTATCGACCGCTTGCCAGGTGACCAGGATAGCGCCGCCATTACGCGTGCCATTCTGGGCCTTGCTCGGAGTTTCGGCATGGCGGTGACCGCAGAGGGCATTGAGAACGTCGAGCAACTGCGGTTCCTGCAGCAGGAAGGCTGCGACGAAATCCAGGGCTATTACTTTTCCCGCCCCTTGCCACTGGCCGAGTTTCTGTCCTATTGCCTGGCGAATCAGGGGGGCGGGGCTAACTCCCCGTAGCGCTTACAGGGGGGTGTCGAGCAAACCAAACGCCGTGACCTGCGAACGGCCGTGCCGTTGCATAAACTCCAGAAATTGTGGAGCCGGCATCGGTCGCGCAAACAAGTAGCCCTGACCCACGTCGCAGTTCAACTGGCGCAACATATTCAGCTGCTCCTGGGTTTCCACGCCCTCGGCAATTACCTTCAGGCCCAGCGCCTTGCCCATGGCAATCACCGCGGTGCAAATCGCCAGATCGTCGGGTTCGTGCGGCAGGCCCCGCACAAAAGACTGGTCGAGCTTGAGGTTGTCTAGTGGCAGTCGTTTGAGTTGGCTCAGGCTGGAGTAGCCGGTACCAAAGTCATCCAGCGCCAGAAAAATGCCAACCTCTTTGAGGCGGTCCATGGTGGCAATGGTGGCTTCAGTGTCTTGCAGAATGGAGGTCTCGGTCATCTCCAACTCAAGGCAGGCGGCGGGCAGCGCAGTTTCGTGCAGCACCTTTTGCACATCACGCAACAGTGAAGGTTTCTTGAAGTGAATCGCTGACAGGTTGATGGCAATCGGTATCGCTGCCATGCCCGCGTGCTGCCACACGATGTTCTGGCGGCAGGCTTCGCGCATGACCCATTCGCCTAAAGCGACGATCAGGCCGCGCTCCTCGGCCACTCCAATGAACTCATTGGGCCCCACCATCCCGCGCGTCGGATGCTGCCACCGAATCAGCGCCTCGGCGCCGGTAATCTGACCCGTCAGCAGGTCAATCTTCGGTTGGTAAAACAGCACAAACTGGTTTTCATCGATGGCGCGACGCAGGTCACGCTCCACCAGCAGCATTTCCAGGGCACGCTCATTCATGCCATTGGCATGGAACTGGTAGCGGCTTCGGCCCTGTTTCTTGGCGTGCGAAAGTGCCACGTCGGCTGCCTGCAACAGTTCGTCGACATGGCGGCCGTCTTCCGGATAGATCGCCACGCCAACACTGGCGGATAGAGACAGTTCCTGGCCGTAAATCTCTACGGGCAGCCCCGCCACACTGCGCTGCAGTCGCTCGATGGCGTGCACGATCCGTTCGACCTCCAACGGGCTGTTCTGGTCATGGATCACGACGGCAAACTCATCGCCCCCGACACGGGCCGTGATCGTGGCCTGACTGGACAAGTGCTCCAACCGGTCGCTGATTTCCTTTAGTACCAGGTCGCCCACCTGGTGGCCCAGCGAGTCGTTGACCTCCTTAAAGCCGTCCAGTCCCAGGCACAAAAGCGCGCATCGGGTCTGGTCACCGGGCAACGTACGCAACAAGGCCTCCATCTGTTGGGCCAGACTGGTGCGATTGGGCAAGCCCGTGAGGGGGTCGTGCAGCGCCTGGTGCGCCAGCATGGCTTCGTGCGAGCGCACCACTTCGCGTTCCTGCACCCGCAACGACAGGTCGGCCCGGCGGACGATGGCAAACAGGAAGGCGTATAGCAGGGTCAGGCTGGCCAGGACCACTCCCACAATTTCCCAGCTGGTCTTGTTCAGGTCTGCAACGTAATCGGTGACATCCGAATACACCTCAAAAACGCCCTGGATTTCCTTTGTGTTGTCGGTCCGGATCGGGATGTAGCTGGAGATCAGATCGCGGTCATTGATGACCTTCTCGAACGCGTCAAACTGGTTTCGAAAGGTGATTTCGCTGGAGGTTTTTCCATTGAGCGCGCCTCGCACGCCTTCGTCATCGCTTTTGTCTTCGCCTACCTGTTTTTCATTGGTAGAAAGAACCGTCATACCGTGCAGGTCATAGACTTTCACCTTGACTACGGACAGGTTCTTCATCTGTTCCAGCACGTCGGCGCGGAACTGCCGGTTCACCGCCAGACCCTGCAACTGGGTTTTATCTAACAGGTGCGCATTCTTGACGTGGTCCGCATAGCGCGGCCAGAACGCCCGGGCAAATACCTGGGTAACGAGTTCGTTGTCATGGGTTTCGTGTCGCTCCAGCGCCTCGGTGGCGAAGTCGCGGTAGAAGTAGAGCAGCGGCGCCAACACCACCAGCACGCCAACCAGACTGGTCAGGGCAAAGTAACGCAGTAACTGAAACTTCCGGCTTTCCGTCGCAGACGCCAACCCCGGCACGGGTGCCTGCGTTCCCTGATCGGCAGTGGGCATTGCTTCGCTCATGAATGCATTGATATTGGTGGCATTCTGCACTGGTTCAGGGAAATTGGGTTCGCCAGCGGAGCAAGCGTGGTACGGACAAAACAAGAAACCCCTTGCAATATACCCCATGGGGTATAAAATAGCGCCATCCGAACCACTTTTTAGCAAGCCACCATGAGCACTTTTGACCACGCCGGACTGATCCAGAACATCAACGCCAACCTGGCACCCCTGCGCAAAGCGCAACCGGAAGCGATGCAGGGCTTTAGCCAGTTGGCCAAGGCCTCCATGGCCGAAGGCGCCATTGGTGCCAAGCACAAGGAACTGATTGCCCTGGCCATCGGAATTACCCAGCACTGCTCGGGTTGCATTGGTTTTCACGTCAAGGCGCTGGTCAAACTGGGCTGCACGCGTCAGGAACTGGAAGAAATGTTGACCGTCTGTGTCTACATGGGCGGTGGCCCGGCGCTGATGTACACCGCCGAGGCCCTGGCCGCTTTTGACAACATGTCCCAACCCGCCTAAGGAATCCCCATGAAGACAGCGAGTGATCTGGTAGCCGCCGCCAAGGCGCGCGTCAAGGAAGTGCCGGTGGCAGACGCCGAACCGGCAATTCGCGCAGCGCAGGTGGTGGTCGACGTGCGCGAGGCCGATGAGTTTGCCGCCGGTCACCTGCCGGGAGCCGTGCACATTTCGCGCGGCATGCTGGAGTTCCGCTTCAGTGGCATGCCGGCTTTGCAGTCGCGCGATATCGCCATCGTGCTGTATTGCAAGACCAGCGGCCGCGCGGCCCTGGCGGGCGCCGCCCTGCAGGACATGGGCTACCTGAACATCACCAATATTGCCGGCGGGTTTGATGCCTGGGTGGCGGCCGGCAAGCCGGTTGCCAAGCCGGACATTCCAGCCTTTGAATAAAAAAACGCCGCATTCAATGCGGCGTTTTTCATTGCAGGCGTACCGGGTTTAGTGGCTGTCGGACTGCTTGGCTGCTGCCACCACGTCTTCGGTCGCCGTCTTGGCACCATTGAAGTACAGGTTGAGGGCCAGCGCGGTGATCGAGGTCAGCAGAATGCCCGACTCAATCAGCGGGTGCAGGCCGTGCGGCATCCACTGTTTGAAATTGGGGGCCACCAGCGGAATCATGCCCATGCCAATTGACACCGCCACCACAAATCCGTTGTAGCGGTTGTTCTTGAAGTCGACGTTCGCCAGAATGCGAATGCCGGTGGCGGTCACCATGCCGAACATCACCAGCCCGGCACCGCCCAGCACCACCGTGGGCAGCGACTCCACCAGTGCCGCCATCTTGGGCAGCAGGCCCAGAACAATCAGGATGATGCCGCCGGCCACGCACACAAAGCGGCTCTTCACGCCTGTAACAGCTACCAGGCCCACGTTCTGCGAGAAACTGGTGTAGGGGAAGGTGTTGAAAATGCCGCCGATCAGCGTACCCAGGCCATCGGTGCGCAGGCCCCGCGTCAGCGCAGCCTGGTCCACCTTGCGATCGGTCATCTCACCCAGCGCCAGGAACATGCCGGTCGACTCGATCATCACCACAATCATCACCAGCGTCATGGTCAGAATCAGCACCGGGTCAAACACCGGGGAGGCAATGCCAAAAGGCAGCACCCACTCAAACCAAGATGCTTTGGCCACCTTGTCAAAGTTCATGAAGCCCAGCAGGGTGGACACCACGCCGCCCACCACAATGCCCAGCAGCACCGAAATGTTGGCCACAAAGCCCTTGCCGTACTTGGCGATCAGCAAAATGGATGCCAGCACCAGTGCCGCAATGCCTACGCCCGACAGGTCGGCGTATTTGGGATTGGGCACCGAGGGTGCAATCGACAAGCCTTTGGGAATGGCCGGGAAGGTGCTGCCCGGTGCGGTGGCGGCGGCCGAAACGTCCGCAAGCCACTTGGCGTGGTCGGGGTTCACCACGCTGGGAGCGGTCGGGCCAAACGGGTTGCCGAAAATCCAGTTGATGCCGACGCGCATCAGGCTGATACCGATGACCGCAATGATGGTGCCGGTCACCACCGGCGGAAAGAAACGCAGCATGCGACTGACCAGCGGCGCGATCAGAATCGAAATCGCCCCGGCGCCGATGATGGCACCAAAGATCAGCCCGGCCCCTTCCACGCCTGGCGTGCCATTGGCAATAGCAACCATGGGCGCAACCGACGCAAACGTCACGCCCATCATTACCGGCAACTTGATGCCAAACCATTGGGTGGCACCCAGCGATTGAATCAACGTCACCAGCCCGCAGCAAAACAGGTCGGCCGAGATCAGCAGGGCAACCTGCTCGGGGGAGAGTTTGAGGGCGCGCCCTACGATCAGCGGCACCGCCACCGCGCCGGCATACATCACCAGCACATGCTGCAAACCCAGCACGCCCAGTTTGCCCGTGGGCAGAATTTCGTCCGTCGGATGGACTGTTGTGGATGCCATGGAATACCCTTCGCGATATAGAACTGTATACAAAAACTGTATACAGTTTTGACGCGAAACGGATGGGGACTAACCCCTATGGGGCCCAAATCAGGTTTGGATCAGGTCCGCTAGTCCTCGGTCACTTCGCCGTAGGCATCACAAACTCGGCACCCTTGCCGATGCTCTCGGGCCAGCGCTGCATGATGGACTTTTGCTTGGTGTAGAAACGCACGCCCTCTTCGCCATAAGCGTGCATGTCGCCAAACAGGCTCTTCTTCCAGCCACCAAAACCGTGCCAGGCCATGGGCACCGGAATCGGCACGTTGATGCCGACCATGCCCACCTGAATGCGGCGGCTGAATTCACGCGCCACATTACCGTCGCGGGTAAAGCAGGAGACGCCGTTGCCAAACTCGTGCGCGTTGATCAGGTCCACGGCAGTGGCAAAGTCGGCCACGCGCACGCAGGACAGCACCGGGCCGAAGATCTCTTCCTTGTAGATACGCATATCCGGCGTCACGTGGTCAAACAGCGTGCCGCCCATCCAGAAACCGTTGTCGCAACCGTCGCCTGCCGCCTTGCCGTTGAACGTACGGCCGTCGTGCAACAATTTTGCACCCTCTTTCACGCCCTGTTCGATGTAGCCGGTGATGCGCTGGTGGGCAGCAGCCGTCACGATGGGGCCCATCTCGGCGGCCAGGTTCATGCCATCCAGCACCTTGAGGGTCTTGGTGCGCTCCAGCAATTTGGGAATCAGGCGCTCGCCTACATCGCCCACCAGCACCGCCACACTGATGGCCATGCAGCGCTCGCCCGCCGAGCCGTAGCCCGCGCCCACCAAGGCGTCCACCGCCTGGTCGATGTCGGCGTCGGGCATCACCACCATGTGGTTCTTGGCGCCGCCCAGGGCCTGCACGCGCTTGCCGTGG
>CAKZJN010000491.1 GCA_936943465.1 uncultured Rhodoferax sp. | reverse complement strand
CTCAGGTGATCGCGCCAATGGCTGTCAATACTCTGCAATAGCACCATGCGCTCAAACGGCGTGAAATTGGCCTCGCCAACCTGTTCCACCTTGAACTTGAAAGCACTGTCTGCTGCCGCTGTGACCGTTTGCAGCAAGTCTTCATCGGTGATGGCGCTGGCCTCGGCAATCTGCTTTTTGAGGTCGAGTGCAATCTGCCAGTCTTCCGCCAGCACCTTCTCCAGGGCAGCCACATCCCATTGCTCCTCGACCGATTCTTCCGGCACATACTGGCGCACCAGATCGTGGAAGCAACCCTCGCGCAGCGAGTCAATCTGGGCGTTCAAATCTTGTGCATCCAGAATCGCGTTGCGCTGCTGGTAGATCACCTTGCGCTGGTCGTTGGACACGTCGTCGTACTCCAGCAACTGCTTGCGCATGTCGAAATTGCGCGCTTCCACCTTGCGCTGGGCGCTTTCAATGCTGCGGGTCACGATGCCGGCTTCAATGGCTTCGCCTTCCGGCATCTTCAGGCGGTCCATGATGGACTTGACGCGGTCGCCTGCGAAAATGCGCATCAGTGAATCGTCCAGGCTCAGATAAAAGCGCGATGAACCCGGGTCACCCTGACGGCCCGAACGGCCGCGCAACTGGTTGTCGATGCGGCGGGATTCATGGCGCTCGGTAGCGATGATGCGCAGACCGCCCAGCGCCTTGATGGCTTCATGGTCACGTTGCCATTCCGTACGGATTTCGGCAATGCGCGCCTGCTTGGCCGCCTCATCCAGCGCCGGGTCGGCTTCCACCGCTTCAATGGACTTCTGAATGCTGCCACCCAGCACGATGTCGGTACCGCGACCGGCCATATTGGTGGCAATCGTGATCATCTTGGCACGACCGGCCTGCGCCACGATGTCGGCTTCCCGCGCGTGCTGCTTGGCATTCAACACCTGGTGCGGCAATTTTTCCTTGTCCAGCAGCTTGGAAATGATTTCCGAGTTTTCAATCGAGGTGGTTCCCACCAGCACCGGCTGACCGCGCTCAAAGCATTCGCGAATGTCCTTGATGGCAGCGTCGTACTTTTCGCCGGTGGTCTTGTAGACCCGGTCGAGTTGGTCTTCGCGGCGACTCTGGCGGTTGGGCGGAATGACGGTGGTTTCCAGACCATAGATTTCCTGGAATTCGTAGGCTTCGGTATCGGCCGTACCAGTCATGCCGGCGAGCTTGCCGTACAGGCGGAAGTAATTCTGGAAGGTAATGGACGCCAGCGTCTGATTCTCGGCCTGGATCTCCACGCCTTCCTTGGCTTCCACCGCCTGGTGCAGACCGTCGCTCCAACGGCGACCGGTCATCAGACGGCCCGTGAATTCGTCAACGATAACGATCTCACCCTGTTGCACCACGTAATGCTGGTCGCGGTGGTACAGGTGGTTGGCACGCAGCGCTGCATACAGGTGGTGCATCAGCGTGATGTTGGCCGGGTCGTACAGGGATGCGCCTTCGGCGATCAGTCCAAGTCCCGCCAGAATGCGCTCGGCGTTTTCGTGGCCTGCCTCGGTCAGGTAGACCTGATGGGACTTTTCATCGACGGTGAAGTCGCCCGGCTTGGTAATGCCTTCGCCGGTGTGCGGGTCGGCCTCGCCTTCCTGACGCGTCATCAGGGGCACGATTTTGTTGATGGCCAAGTACAGGTCGGTGTGGTCTTCGGCCTGGCCGCTAATGATCAGCGGCGTACGGGCTTCGTCGATCAGGATGGAGTCCACTTCGTCGACGATCGCGTAGTTCAGGCCGCGCTGCACGCGGTCCTTGGCCTCGTACACCATGTTGTCGCGCAGGTAGTCAAAACCGTACTCGTTGTTGGTGCCGTAGGTGATATCGGAGCCATAGGCGGCCTGCTTGTCTTCACGCGGTGCCTGCGGCAGGTTGATGCCCACTGTGAGTCCGAGGAAGTTGTACAGGCGTCCCATCCACTGCGCGTCGCGGCTGGCCAGGTAATCATTGACCGTCACCACGTGAACACCCTTGCCGGTGAGCGCGTTGAGGTACACCGGAAGCGTGGAGGTCAGCGTCTTGCCTTCGCCGGTACCCATTTCAGAAATTTTGCCGTAGTGCAACGCCATGCCGCCCAGCATCTGCACGTCAAAGTGGCGCATCTTCATGACGCGCTTGGAGCCTTCACGCACCACCGCAAAAGCCTCGGGGAGCACCGCGTCGAGCGATTCGCCATTGGCTACACGGGTCTTGAATTCCTCGGTCTTGGCCTTCAGCGCCTCATCGCTGAGCTTTTCGAACTGCGGCTCCAACGCGTTAATGCGCGAAACCACGGTACGGTATTGCTTGAGGAGACGGTCGTTGCGACTGCCGAAGATTTTGGTAAGAATATTGATGGCCATGCAAGCAAGACTGGCCTGTTGCCCACAGTGGGCGCACAGAACAGCGCAGTCCTTTTTCTAATCAAGGTGAAATGAAGGCAATCCGGCAAAAAACAAGCGCCCAAGGCGCTCGCCGATTACTCAGCCTGCTAAACCTCTGATTTTAACGTTTGCCCAAGGCTGCCAATTGACTGCCTGCATGGAGAAACTTCTGCGGATCCTGCGGAATTCCTTGCACCAGCACTTCAAAGTGCAGGTGCGCCCCGGTAGAGCGCCCCGTGTTGCCTACTTCGGCGATTTTCTGACCACGTTTGATCAGATCGCCTTTCTTGACCAATACACGTGAAGTGTGGGCATACAGCGTCACCAGCGCATTGCCGTGGTCTAACTCAATCATGTTGCCGTATTGCGGGTGAGCCTCCTGCCCCACCACCACGCCACCGGCAGCGGCATAAATCGGTGTACCCACTTCCGCCGGAAAGTCGAGGCCCGTGTGCAGGGCAGACCGACCATTGAACGGGTCAATCCGCCAGCCAAAGCTCGACCCCAGACTGACCTCTTTCACCGGCATTTCTGTGGGCAACATCAGTTTCTTGATCTTTTGCTCAAACAGGCGTGACTCAATCACCGTCATGACATCAGCGCGCTGGCTGCTCCACTGGTCAAGGTCTGCCAGTGCTTCCTGCAATTCCTGCATGTTCAGACTGCGCCCCGGCAACAGCAGGCCGCCCTGTCCTGGCTTGGATTTGATATCTGCGGGATTAATGCCCGCCAGCCCTGAAACCCGCTCGCCCAGCGATTCGAGTTGCAGCATCTTGGCCTGCATTTCTCCCAGCCGCTTGGCCATCAGGTCAATGTTTTCCCGGATAAAGCGCTCACGTTGCGCCTCTTCATCGCGCACGACGACCCGCACCAGTGTGCTGATGACGGGCCAACCTTCGCGCGCTCCTTTGAGAAAGACCCAGTGGTACAAACCAGCCGACAGCAGCATCAGGCACACCGATGCCAGCAGCACCGCCAGTGTGAGACGCAGTCCACTCAGTTGAATCGTCCGACTTCGAAACCGGGCATCCGTGATAATCAATTGCATGCTGAAACTCTCTGCTTCTCGCCAGGCTTCATGATCCGTCGAAATCACGCGATTACGCTCTTGCAAGCGACCCAGGAGTCTGAAACCCTGAGCCGCCTATGTGATCTCGCGGATGAATCGGCACAACGCCTGAAATCTATTGAATCCCTGTTGCCCGCTACGCTGCGCCACCGCGTGCGCCCCGGTCCGATAGAAGGACCAACCTGGTGTTTGCTGTTGGAGACCAATGCGGCGGCAGCAAAAATCAAACAACTGCTACCTGCCCTGCAAGCCCACCTGCGTTCCAAGGGATGGGAGGTTAACGCAATTCGGCTGAAGGTACAAACCCCGCGCTAAGCCCCCTTGCCCCCAATCAAAAAAGGCTCTTGCCATTACAGCAAGAGCCTTTGGATTTTTTGGTGCCGCTTGTCGGATTCGAACTGACGACCTACCGCTTACAAGGCGGTTGCTCTACCAACTGAGCTAAAGCGGCACGGGCTGCATTCTACCCGACAGTGCAGCGTGTTTTTGCCACGCCGCGCTCGATTTACTTCACGCGCGTCAATGCAGGACGGCCGCCACCGGCTGGGCGAGGTCCCTCAGGCTTGGTCGGATCCGGCTCACCGTCGCCTGCCTTTGGTTTATCCGAAGCCTGGTCGGCTGCGGAGCCTGATTCTTCGGAACTTGCGAGCAAGGGAAACGCCATGCCTTGCCCGTTTTCACGGGCATAGATGGCCAGCACCCGATCCACCGGAACCAGAATGTCCCGCGCCACGCCGCCGAACCGGCCCTTGAACTCGATGTAGTCGTTGCCAAGCTTCAAAGCGCTGGTTGCATCAAAGCTGATGTTCAACACAATTTCCCCATCGCGCACATATTCATTGGGAACACGTACACGCTCGTCCACCAATACCGCGATGAACGGCGTAAAGCCGTTGTCGGTACACCACTCGTAGAGGGCGCGAATCAGGTACGGACGCGTGGAAGGAGAGTCTTTGGCGTCAATCATGGGTAACTCGGGCGCGTTGCAGAGCAACTTACTTGCGCATGACCTTCTCAGACGGCGTCAGTGCTTCAATGTAGGCGGGACGCGAAAACACGCGTTCTGCGTACTTGAGCAAGGGAGCCGCGTTTTTGCTGAGATCAATGCCGTAGTAATCCAGGCGCCAGAGCA
>CAKZJN010000490.1 GCA_936943465.1 uncultured Rhodoferax sp. | reverse complement strand
CAGCCACGTCGATGGAATCATCAAAATTTGCGGTAGCCGTTGCCTTGGCAAGCGCCAGCGCTTCTTGAACCGGGTAAAGCTTCATTGCATCAATTTTGCCCTGCTGGGACTTTTGCTTTTTTGTCAGCTTAGCCATGATTAAAGCCCCTCAACAGTAATGCCCATGGAACGGGCGGAACCAGCGATCGTACGAACAGCAGCCTCCATATCGGCAGCGGTAAGATCCGGCATCGTTGCCGGCGGCGTCTTCATCACGAACGTGAAAGACTTATCGGCAAACGCGGTAATTACAACCGGGATCGGCAGACCCGGCTCAACACCCTGAGTCTGGGCGTTAAAGGCCTTGCAGAACTCCATGATATTCAAGCCACGCTGGCCAAGGGCCGGGCCGATCGGGGGGGATGGATTTGCCTTACCTGCAGGCACTTGCAGCTTAATAAAGCCGACAATTTTCTTTGCCATAACTACTCCAAATTGATGAGTGGTAACGCGCTTTTAGCTATGCTGACTAACGCTCCTCTTGCCGAAATCAGGGCTTTCGGAATGCCCTTGCTACCAATTTCAATCAGGCTTTTTCGACCTGAGCAAACTCCAACTCAACCGGCGTGGCACGGCCAAAAATGGTTACTGCCACACGCATACGGCTCTTTTCGTAATTAACATCTTCCACCGAGCCATGAAAATCGGTGAATGGACCATCTTTAACGCGAACCACCTCACCCACTTCAAACAGCACTTTCGGACGCGGCTTTTCAACGCCTTCCTGCATTTGCTGCATGATCTTTTCAACTTCTTTTTCAGAAATCGGGGTGGGTTTGTTAGCAGTGCCGCCTACGAAGCCAGTCACTTTCGGTGTATTTTTCACCAAGTGCCAAGACTCGTCATCCATTTCCATTTCACACAACACATAGCCAGGAAAAAATTTCCTCTCGGAAATCGACTTCTGGCCCGCCTTCATCTCCACCACTTCTTCAACCGGCACGAGAATGCGACCGAACTTTTCCTGCATGCCAAGGCGCTCGATACGCTCCAGAATCGCGCGCATGACGCTTTTCTCAAAGCCCGAGTAGGCATGTACTACGTACCAGCGCTTGCTCATGATTTTTTCCAGCCCAAGACCAGATCGTAGAGAACCCATTCGAGACTCTTGTCTGTCAGGTACAAAAATAGCGCCATGACCACAACAAACGCGAAGACCGCGCCGGTGGTTTGCATGGTTTCCTTGCGCGAGGGCCAAACAACTTTTTTGGCCTCAATCACCGCCTCATTGGCAAATACAAAAAACCGTTGCCCCGGCTCGGTTTTCCACGCGACAGCAATAGCCAGCGCCAAACCAGCGAGAACCGCCAGCACGCGCAAAATTAGCGCCTGCTCGGACAGAAGGTAGAAGCCAGCCACGCCAGCAGCCAGAATAACCAGCGCCAGCGCGAACTTGATCTTGTCAGCCATGAAAATAACGATCTTTAAAAAGATGGCAGGGGCGGAGGGAATCGAACCCCCGACCTACGGTTTTGGAAACCGTTGCTCTACCAATTGAGCTACACCCCTG
>CAKZJN010000489.1 GCA_936943465.1 uncultured Rhodoferax sp. | reverse complement strand
CAGCCGAAGTGCGTCCGCAGTTTGTGCGGCACGCGTATTGGGGCCGCCGCCCCGCTTCTTCCCGTCAGGAGATTCTTTATGCAACGCAGGTTTTTTTCATGGGCGCTGGTTTGCGCTACGTTCGCCGCATCGGTAACAAGTGCCTTGGCCGCCCCCGAGTGGGTGCGCGGTGAAATCACCAAAATGGCACCCGAGCGGGCGCAGGTCACGCTCAAGCACGAGGCCATCAAAAGCATTGGCATGGACGCCATGACCATGCCCTACAAGGTGAGCGACGCATCCGTGCTCAAGGGCTACAAAGTGGGCGATGTGGTTCGCTTCACCGTGAAGGTTCAGGGCGACCAGATGCTGATTGACGCGCTGGAGCGCGCCAAGTGAAGCCCCGGTTGTCCGTCGGCGCGCTGGCGCTGGCGGCGCTGCTGACCAGCACTGCTGCGCCGGCGCAGACCGCTGGCGCGGTGCCGGGCGCTTCGGTGGAGTCACTGCTGGCGATTGCCCGCATTAACAACCCGGAATTTGCCGCCATGCGCCACGAAGCGGCTGCGGCGCAGGAGCGGGTCTTGCAGGCCGATGCCTTGCCCGACCCGCGCTTCCGGCTGGAGTTGCAGGACATTACGCGCATGGGCGCGCAAGGCCCCAGCCTGTGGCCCGGCGATGTGGGCAGCACGCGCTACACCTTCACGCAGGAATTTCCGTGGTTTGGCACGCGCGACCTGAAAAAGGCGCAGGCCGACTTTGCCGCGCAGGGGGCGCAAACGGCCGCACAAGGCGTGTGGGTGGACGTTGCCACGCGCATCAAACTCGGCTTTGCGCAGTGGTATTTCCAAACCCAGAGCCACCACCTGAACGAAGAAGTTCTGGCCCTGATGCAGACCCTGGAGCAGATTGCACAGGTGCGCTATGCAGCGGGGCTGGCACCGCAGCAGGACGCCATCCGGGCCCAGACCGAGCAGACCGCCATGCGCGCGGAACTGATCGGCATGGAGTCGGAGTTGCGCCAGACGCAGGTCCGCCTGATGGGTTTGCTGGCCTTGCCGCCGACCACCGAGTTGGCCGAGCCGCAAACATTGCGCGCCTTGCCAGTGGCGGCACAACTGGATGTGGACGCTCTGGAGCAGCGTGCCCGGGCGCGCAACCCGCAACTGGCGGGCGACGAGGCACGCATGCAGGCCGCGGACGCAGGGCAGCAACTGGCCTTGAAGGGCCGCTACCCCACGCTGATGCTGGGCATTGCGCCCACGCAGTTTCAGAGCGAATTCAAAACCTGGGACCTGATGCTGGAGATGAACATCCCGCTGTGGCAAGGCACCCGCCGCGCGCAGGAACGGGAGTCGCTGGCCATGCTGGAGGCGGCACGCTCGCGGCGCGACGCCACGGCCAACCAGTTGCGCGCCGATTTGAATGAAACCGTGACGGGCCTGCACGGTGCGCTGCAAACCGAGGCGCTGGTGAATAGCAGTCTGCTGCCACAAGCCGAACTCACCCTGCAGGCTGCCTTGGTGGGCTATGAGACCGGCAAGGTGGACTTTGCCACCGTGCTCGACGCGCAGCGCCAGATCCGTCAGGCCAAGCAATCCCGCATCAAAGCCCAGGCCGAAGGCCAGGCACGGCTGGCGCAATTGGAGCGCCTGCTAGGAGAAGATTTATGAGCAAGAACGCATCCGGTCTGATTGGTGTTTTGGTGGTGGCTGGGGTAGCGGGTTTTGCCGGCCACTGGTGGGGGGCTCGCCAAGCGACTACCCCCAACGCCACGGTTGCCGCAGACGGCCAGACCGCCGCTGCACCCAAAGAGCGAAAGATTCGCTTCTACCGCAACCCCATGGGGCTGGCCGACACCTCGCCCGTGCCTAAAAAGGACAGCATGGGCATGGACTACATCGCGGTGTACGAGGGCGAGGAAGAAGAAACCCCCGCCAATGCAAACCAGTTGAAGTTCAGCGCCGAGAAAATCCAGAAGCTGGGTGTGCGCACCGAGCCCGCCACTTTGCGGGTGCTCGACAAAACCGTACGCGCCTCGGGCCGCATTGAGCCCGACGAGCGGCGCAGCTTCACCATCGCGCCGCGCTTCGAGGGCTATGTTGAAAAGCTGTGGGTCAACGCCACCGGACAGGCGATTGCCAAGGGGCAGCCGCTATTCGAGGTGTATGCCCCGGAATTGCTGGCGGCACAACGTGAGTACAGCATCGCGCTGGCAGGCGTGCAGGCGCTGGCGCAGGCCGGCCCCGAGGCGCAAAAAGGCATGCAGCAACTGGCCGATTCCAGCCTGGCGCGCCTGCGCAACTGGGATGTGAGCGAGGAGCAGGTCAAGGAACTGGCCCGCTCGGGCACCGCCAAACGCACGCTCACCTACCGCTCGCCGGTGGGCGGCTATGTGTCCGAGAAGAAAGTGGTGCAGGGCATGCGCTTCATGCCCGGTGAAGCGCTGTACCAGGTGAGTGATTTGTCGGCGGTGTGGGTCTTGGCCGATGTGGCGGAGCAGGATATTGCCGCCGTGAAAACCGGTGTGCGGGCCCGCGTGAAGATCAACGCCTACCCCGACAAAACCCTGGATGCCGCCCTGACCTATGTTTACCCCACGCTGAACGCGGAGACGCGTACCGTGCCGGTGCGGCTGGAGCTGGGCAACCCCGGTGGCTTGCTCAAACCGGGCATGTTTGCGGAGGTGGAACTGCCGGTTGGCGCACGGAACAAGGTGCTGACCGTGCCGCTGTCGGCGGTGATAGACAGTGGTGCCCGGCAGATTGTGCTGGTGCAGGTGGGCAAGCCCGAAGACGGTCGCTTCGAGCCGCGCGATGTGAAGGTGGGTGCCCGTAGCGAGCAGTACCTGGAGGTGCTGGACGGCGTGCGCGAGGGCGAAGCGGTCGTCGTGTCTGCCAACTTCCTGATCGATGCCGAGAGCAACCTGAAGGCTGCGGTGGCAGGTTTTGGTGCGCCGCCCGCTGCGGCGTCGACCGGCCATCAGGCGCAAGGCAAGGTGGAGGAGATCGATGCCAAAACGCTGTCGCTCACCATCAGCCACGGCCCGGTGGCCAGCCTCAAGTGGCCGGCCATGACGATGGACTTTGGCGTAACCAACGAGGCCTTGCTGAAAGACCTGAAACCCGGCGCAGCGGTTGCGTTTGAGTTTGTCGAGCGTGGCAAGGGCGAGTGGGTGATTACCAGGTTCTCGTCGCAGAGCGCGGACGGAAAGAAGTAAGGCCATGCTCGCCAAACTGATTGACTGGTCGGCGCGCAACCGCGCGCTGGTCCTGCTGGCCACCCTGTTCATTACGCTCGGTGGCATCTTTGCGGTGGTGAAGACGCCTCTGGATGCGCTGCCCGATCTTTCTGACGTGCAGGTCATTGTCTACACCGAGTTCCCCGGTCAGGCACCGCAGGTGGTGGAAGACCAGGTGACCTATCCGCTGACCACGGCCATGCTATCGGTGCCCAAGTCGCGCGTGGTGCGCGGCTTTTCGTTCTTTGGCGCGTCTTTTGTGTACGTGATCTTTGAGGACGGCACCGACATCTACTGGGCCCGCTCGCGCGTGTTGGAGTACCTGAACTTTGCATCGGGGCGCATGCC
>CAKZJN010000488.1 GCA_936943465.1 uncultured Rhodoferax sp. | reverse complement strand
CAGCGTGCCGAAGACGCCGCCGAAGAGCGCATTTTGGACATCCTGATTCCGATGCCGCGCAACGACTTTGGCTTTGCATCGGGTGAACCAACGGCGGAGAGCACGGCACGTCAGACTTTCCGCAAGAAACTGCGCGAAGGCCAGTTGGCGGACCGTGAGATTGAAATCGACGTAGCCGCGCCCAGCCCCCACATGGAAGTCATGGGCCCTCCCGGCATGGAAGAAATGACCGAGCAGTTGCGCGGCATGTTCGGCCAACTCGGCCAGGGCAAACGACAGACCCGCAAGCTCAAGATCGCTGAAGCCCAGAAGATTCTGGTCGATGAAGAGGCCGCCAAACTCGTCAACGAAGACGAGATCAAGACGCAGGCCATCCACATGCTGGAGCAAAACGGCATTGTGTTCATTGACGAAATCGACAAGGTCACCTCGCGCAGCGAGGCAAGCGGCGCCGAGGTTTCGCGCCAGGGCGTGCAGCGCGACCTGCTGCCGCTGGTGGAGGGCACCACGGTGTCCACCAAGTACGGCATGGTCAAGACGGACCACATTTTGTTTGTGGCGTCGGGTGCGTTCCACCTGAGCAAGCCGAGCGACCTGATCCCCGAGTTGCAGGGCCGCTTTCCGATCCGGGTCGAATTGCAGTCCCTGTCGATCGAAGACTTTGAGGCCATCCTGACGCAGACCCACGCCTCGCTCACCCGCCAGTACCAAGCGCTGCTGGCGACGGAAAACGTGACGCTGAACTTCAAGCCAGAAGGCATCACCCGCCTGGCAAGAATAGCGTTTGAGGTGAACGAGCGGACCGAAAACATCGGTGCGCGGCGACTGGCCACCGTGATGGAGCGTCTGCTGGACGATGTGAGCTTTGACGCCGCAGCCCTGTCTGGCCAAACCGTGGACATCGACGCTGCCTATGTGGACAGCCGGCTGTCCGAACTCAGCCAGAACGAAGACCTGTCCCGTTACATTTTGTAATGGGTCTGAGCCGGCCTGCGGCCGGCTTCAAGAATCACTTTCAGTCCCCTTGCTAAGTGCTTCATTTCAAACGGTTTTTGGGTTGCGTTGACCTGAAAATACGACGCTAAGTCCTTGATTTCATTGGAATTTTTTCGCAAGCGCCTGCTTGCAAGAACACCTTTTGCTGATACAGTGCAAAAAAGTGGAAATAAGTGGTAAATATTGCCCTTAAACCACTGCCATGCCGGGTTTCTTCAAAAAAGGTGGGTTGTCGTGTTTCAAGGGGCTTCGTCTCTCAGTCTGGATGCAAAAGGTCGGCTCTCCGTGCCGACCCGGCACCGTGACGTCCTGAGTGCGACTGCTTCCGGCCAACTCACCATCACCAAACACCCGCACGGCTGCCTGATGGTGTTTCCGCGCCCCGAGTGGGAAAAATTCCGCGAACGTATTGCCAATTTGCCCATGTCCGCCCAGTGGTGGAAGCGCATCTTCTTGGGCAATGCAATGGATGTGGAAATGGACGGAACCGGCCGCGTGCTGATTTCGCCCGAGCTGCGCGCGGCTGCCGGCATCAGCCGCGACACCATGCTGCTGGGCATGGGCAACCACTTCGAGTTGTGGGACAAGGCGCTCTACGACGCGGAAGAGGCCAAGGCCATGCAGGGCGACATGCCCGATGTCTTCAAGGACTTTTCGTTTTAGGGCGCACGGTGGAAACAACATGGAACCATGCCACCGTGCTGTTGAACGAGGCGGTCGATGCATTGTTCAACGATGGCAAACAGACTTTCCCCGGCGCAGCAGACGGCACCTATGTGGATGCCACCTTCGGTCGCGGCGGGCATTCGCGCCTGATTCTTTCCAAGCTGTCGCCCGCCGGGCGGCTGATTGCTTTCGACAAGGATCCGCAGGCGGTGGCCGAGTCGGCAGCCATTGCCGACGCCCGTTTTTCGATCCGGCACCAGGGCTTTGCGAACCTGGGCGAATTGCCGGCGGCCAGCGTGTCGGGCTTGTTGATGGATCTGGGTGTGAGTTCGCCGCAGATCGACAACCCCGCACGGGGTTTCAGTTTTCGTTTTGAGGGGCCGCTGGACATGCGTATGGATACCACGCGTGGCGAGAGTGTGGCGCAGTGGCTGGCAACAGCAGAAGTCAATCAAATCACGGAGGTGATACGTGAATATGGTGAAGAACGGTTTGCTGGGCCAATTGCAAAGGCGATTGTTGCTCGCCGACAGGAACGGGGGGCTGTTTCAACCACCACCGAGCTGGCCCAACTCGTGGCTGAGCAGGTCAAAACCCGCGAGCCGGGCAAGGACCCTGCAACGCGCACATTTCAGGCTCTTCGGATTTTCATCAACGCCGAGCTTGAGGAGCTACAGCAAGCGCTAGAGGCCAGCCTGAACGTGTTGCAACCCGGTGGACGCCTTGCCGTGATCAGCTTTCATTCGCTGGAAGACCGCATCGTCAAGCAATTTATCGCCAAGCACGCGCGCGAGGAATACGACCGCCGCGCACCGTTTGCCGCCCCCAAGGTCATGCAACTCAAGTCGCTAGGCCGCATCAAGCCGGGCGACGAAGAAATTAAAAACAACCCCCGCGCCCGCAGTGCCATCATGCGCGTGGCACAGAGGATGGCGGCATGACCAGAATTAATCTGGTGCTCCTATTGGCGGTGGTCGCCAGCGCCATTTATCTGGTCAACATCCAGTACGAATCGCGCCGCCTGTTTACCGAATTGCACAAGGCGCAAAACGAGGAGCGCCGGCTGGAGAGCGAGTTTGAGCGCCTGCAGGTGGAAAAGCGGGCGCAGGCCACCTCGGCCCGTGTGGACAAGCTGGCGCGGGAAAAGCTGCAGATGCGGCTGGTCCAGCCGTCGATCACCACCTATGTGAATTACACCCATACCGACTCGACGCCATCTGACCGGGTGGCAACGGGCGCTGTGGGCATGGCGTCCAACGTTGCGGGAGCGCGCCCATGAGCCGCAGCGTGCGCTACACCTCCAGCCCTTTGCTGGCCAGTCGCACGCCGGTCTGGCGCAGCAAGTTTGTCGTCGCCGCCATTGCGCTGGCTTTTGGTGGGTTGGCGGCACGGGCGGCCTACATCCAGGTGTACGCCAATGACTTTTTCCAGCGCCAGGGTGAGGTGCGCTTTGCCCGCACGCTGGAACTGCCTGCCAACCGGGGCCGCATTCTGGATCGCAATGGATTGATTCTGGCTTCGAGCGTGGTGGCGCCCAGCATCTGGGCCATTCCCGACGATGTGGATGCCGAGGGTGAGAAACCCAAGCTGCAAAAGCTCGCCAAGTTGCTGGACATGCCCTATACCGAACTGGCCAAGAAGCTCGCCGAAGACAAGACCTTCGTCTGGGTCAAGCGCCAGGTGGATGCCGACATTGCCAAGGAAATTGCGGCCCTCGACATCAAGGGCATTTACCAGCGCAAGGAATACAAGCGCCAATACCCCGAAGGCGAGGCGGCGGCCCACATCGTTGGCTTCACCAATGTGGAAGACAACGGCCAGGAGGGCGTGGAATTGCTCTACAACCAGCGTCTGCTCGGCAAGCCCGGCATGCGCCATGTGATCAAGGACCGTCTGGGCCGTGCGGTGGAAGACCGTGGAGAAATTGTGCCGCCGGTGGATGGCCAGGACATCCAGCTCAGTGTGGACAGCAAAGTGCAGTTCTTTGCCTATGAAAAAATCAAGGCGGCTGTGCTGGCGCAGCGTGCGCAGGCCGGTAGCGTGGTGGTGCTCGATGCCGTCACGGGCGAGGTGCTGGCACTGGCCAATTACCCCAGCTATGTGCCCGACAAACGCCATAACCTGACGGGCGCCCAGTTACGCAACCGGGCCCTGACGGACACCTTTGAGCCCGGCTCTGTGATGAAGCCCTTTACGGTGGGCATGGGGTTGGACAGCGGAAGAATCAAACCCGGCACGGTGATTGATACCGCCCCTGGCTCCTGGAACATCACTGGCGTCACGATCCATGACGCACACCCCCATGGCGCACTCACAGTGCAGCAGGTGATTCAGGTATCGAGCAATGTGGGCACAGCAAAAATTGCCATGCAAATGCCGCCCAGCGACATGTGGGAAACCTTCTCCAAGGCCGGCTTCGGTCAAAAGCCGCAGATCGAATTTCCGGGTGTGGTGTCGGGCCGCCTGCGTCCCTACGCCAAATGGCGTCCGATTGAGCAGGCCACCATGTCGTATGGCTACGGCCTCTCGGCCTCACTGTTCCAGATGGTGCGCTCTTACACCGTGTTTTCGCACGATGGCCAGGTGATTCCGGCTACCCTGCTCAAGACCAGCGAACCGGCCGTGGGCGTAACCGTGTTTTCAGCGAGCACGGCAGCCGAGATCCGCAAGATGTTGCAAATGGCAGCCGGCCCCGGCGGCACCGGCCCCAAGGCGCAAACCCAGGGTTACTCGGTCGGCGGCAAGTCGGGCACCGCCTACAAGCAGCAGGGCAAGGGCTACGGAAGCGACGGCAACCGCAAGTACCGGAGCTGGTTTGTGGGCATGGCACCGATCGACAAACCCCGCTTGATCGTGGGCGTGATGCTGGACGAACCCACGGCCGGCCGTTACTACGGTGGTGATGTGGCGGCCCCGGTGTTCAGTGAAACCGTGCAGCAGACCTTGCGCATGATGAATGTGCAGCCCGACATAGCCGTGCGACCCAACATCGTGGCCAGCGCAGTGGAGGAGAGCTTCTGATGCTGGACCACCACCAAGCAGCCCAATGGCTTGCGCAACGCGTCACCGGCACCTTGCGCACCGACAGCCGTGCCGTGCAACCGGGCGATGGCTTCATTGCCTGGCCGGGCGCGGCGGTGGATGGGCGCTCGTTTGTCAAAGCCGCCTTGCAAGCCGGTGCGGCTGCGTGCCTGGTGGAGGCCGAAGGCGCCGATGCCTTTGATTTGCCGACGGGCACGGTGGAACGCGTGGCGGGCCTCAAGGCGGCCACTGGCCCACTGGCTGCAGAATATTTTGCACACCCTTCCCAAGATGTAGCGGTGCTGGCTGTGACCGGCACCAATGGCAAGACCTCGACCGCCTGGTGGCTGGCGCAGGCGCTGTCGGTATTGCCGGCCGAGCGTGCGTTGCCGTGCGGAATGATTGGCACGTTGGGCGTTGGACGTCCACCTGCCGCGGGCAGCGCCAGCACCGATGCACAGGGTGTTGTGCCCACGGGGCTCACCACGCCCGACCCGGTGTTGCTGCAAGGCGCGCTGCGCCGGTTTGCCGACCAAGGCCTCAATGCTTGCGCCATTGAAGCCTCCAGCATTGGCGTTGAAGAAGGACGCCTGGACGGCACGCAGATTCGTGTGGCGCTGTTCACCAACTTCACGCAGGACCACCTCGACTACCACGGCAGCATGGACGCCTA
>CAKZJN010000487.1 GCA_936943465.1 uncultured Rhodoferax sp. | reverse complement strand
ACCACAACGGTCGCCTCCAGCATGCAAGTGACCCTGCAAGACGGCAGCACCCGCGCCTTCAAACTGGCTTACCAGCCTTTCTTCATCACCGGCGACCGCGTGCCCGATGGCAATGGCGGCACCATGCTGGCCGGCGGCTATGTGGACATCTTTAACCGCCCCATCGTCGACAAGTCGGTGCCTGGCAAAGAGCGTCAATTCTTCTCCGATTGCCCGGACGGCACTTCGCTGCTGCAATTGCCCAAGGCCAGCGTCAAGGGCGTCAAAGGCAACGCCGTGTTTGCCGTGGTGCAGTTTGAATACGCGAATACCGACCTCGCCGGCGCCGATGCCTATGGCACGCTGCCCTCCCCCATCGCCGTGCTGACGCTGGATCAGGACCCCGCCACCGGCAAGCTCAGCCTGGTGAAATACCACAACGTGGACACCTCGCAGGCCCAAGGCTTGTGGATCACCTGCGGCTCCAGCCTGTCGCCGTGGAACACCCACTTGTCGAGCGAAGAGTACGAGCCGGATGCACCCTTTGCCTCTGAGAACAAACTCTTCAAATCCTTCAGCAAGAACCTGTTCGGCGACGAGACGGTAGCCAACCCCTACCACTACGGCCACATGCCCGAAGTGACCGTCAACCCCGACGGCACCGGCACGCTGGTCAAGCACTTCTGCATGGGCCGCATTTCGCACGAGTTGGTGCAGGTCATGCCCGACAACCGCACCGTGCTCATGGGCGACGACTACACCAACAGCGGCCTGTTCCTGTTCGTGGCCGACAAGGAAAAGAACCTGTCCGCCGGCACGCTGTACGTGGCCAAGTTGGGCAGTGGTTTCTCCATCAACCCGGCCGATGCCGGTGCCAAACTCAGCTGGATCAAGCTGGGCCACGCCACCAGCGCCGAGATCGAGAAGATGGCCGACAAGCTCAAGCCCTCGGACATCATGACCGTGCTGAAAGCCGACCCCAAGGACGCCAGCTTCACCAAGGTGTTCTACAACGGCACGGCCAACTGGATCAAGGTCAAGCCCGGCATGGAAAAGGCAGCGGCATTCCTGGAAACCCACCGCTACGCCTACCTCGTGGGCGGCAGCATGGGCTTCTCCAAGATGGAAGGCACCACCGTCAACATCAAGGACAAAGTGGCTTACTCCGCGCTGCAGAACATCCAGGACTCCATGGTCAAGACTGGCAAGGGCTGGAACGAAGGCGGCGGCATTGCACTGGACAAGCCCCTGCTGGCTGGCGGTGTGTTCGCCATGAACCTTACTGGCGGCCACAGCGACCAGACTGGCACGCCCATCAAGAGCGATTGGGTTCCCGCCAACACCCGCGCTTTCCTGATGGGTGAAGACATTGCCCCCGACGCCCTGGGCAACCTGGCCCACCCGGACAAGATTGGCAACCCCGACAACCTGAAGTTTTCCGAGAAGCTGCGCACCCTGTTCATTGGCGAAGACAGCGGCTACCACGTCAACAACTTTGTCTGGGCCTACAACGTCGACACCAAGCAATTGAGCCGCCTGATGTCCATGCCCTCCGGCGCCGAAGCGACCGGCCTCGGCGTGGTGGACGACTTGAACGGCTGGACCTACATCACCAGCAACTTCCAGCACCCCGGTGACTGGAACGCCAAGCTGCACGGCAAGGTGCAAGCCACCTTGGACCCGCTGGTGCGCGCCAACTACAAGGACCGCTTCGGCGCGGCCGTGGGCTACCTGACGGCTGAGACCGGCATCAAGCTGGGCTAAGCCAACGCCCCTCGCCCCGGTGACCGTTTGCCTGGCAAACCGGTCGCCGGGGCTTTTTCATTTCCGTGCATGCAAATTCTGTGTCAGCCACTTTTGGCATGATGGCGGGATAACGAGTCCAAAATGGAACGCGGAGACTGCATGAGACTGGCATTGATGTCCGACATTCACGGCAACATTCAGGCGTTGGACGCTTGTCTGTCCCATGCGCGCGCCCAGAAGGTGCAGCGCTTTGCCTTCCTGGGCGATCTGGTGGGATACGGTGCCAACCCCGTCGAGGTGGTGGAGCGCATCATGCTGATGACCGAAGAAGGCGCTACCGTCATCCAGGGCAACCACGACGAGATGGCAGTCAAACCGCCGGCCAACATTCAGCACCTTGGCAGCAGCACCGCCGACTGGACCCATCGGCAATTGAGTGAAAGCCAGCGTGCCTGGCTCGGTGCCCTGCCGTTGAGCGTGCAGCTCGACAACATTCTTCTGGTACACGCCAGCGCCGACGGACCCGAGCTGTGGCGCTACATCTACGACGAACGTGCCGCTACCGCCAGCCTCGACGCCTCTGCCAAATGGCCTGGTGTGCGCTATGTGTTTGGCGGGCATGTACATGAGCAAAGCCTGTATTACCGCGGCTCCACGCTGGGCCTGATGAAATTCACGCCCCAGCCTGGCGTGGCGGTTCCGGTACCCACCCACCGCCAATGGCTGAGTACTGTGGGCTCGGTCGGTCAACCGCGTGACGGCAAGCCCGAGGCCATGTACGCCCTGCTCGACACCGACCGCTGGCAGCTCACGTTTCACCGTGTGGCCTATGACCACTCCGCCGCTGCCTGGGCCATCCGGGCCGCCGGGCTGCCAGAATTTTTCGCTGAACGACTGGAGAAGGGCCGATGAAACTGCTGGAGCCAGGTACCGCACTCGACGGGTTCATCATTGAGGAGTGCATCCACTCCGGCGGCATGGCGCACATCTACCAGGTTCGCTATGCCGATGGCAGTGCAGGCCCCGGTTTTCCGATGGCCATGAAAATTCCGCGCATGACTGCGGGCGACGGCGCCGAAAACATCGTCAGCTTTGAAGTCGAAAGCCAGATCATGCAGGTGCTGACCGGCAACCATGTGCCGCGCTTTGTGGCTGTGGGCGACCTGAGTCGCGTGCCCTATCTGGTGATGGAATATGTAAACGGCCGCACGCTGCAACACTGGCTCGATGCCGAAATGGAACCCTCGGTGGGCGAAATCATCCACCTCGGTGTGGCCATGGCCCACGCGGTGCACGCCTTGCACCAGCAAAACACCGTCCACCTGGACCTGAAACCCGCCAACGTGCTGATCCGCGAGGATGG
>CAKZJN010000486.1 GCA_936943465.1 uncultured Rhodoferax sp. | reverse complement strand
GGGTACTTGGCCTTGATCTGGTCCACAAAACCGTCACGGCGGTTGGTGCCGGTGGTGCTGGTCTGGTCGTGGCCGATCACCGCCACCTCGCCCTTGCCGCCAATCTTTTCTGCCATCTTGTCGGCAGCCAGCGCAGCAGCAGCCTTGCTATCGGTTTGCGCGGTGGTCAGCACAATGTCGCTGTCCACGCCGGAGTCAAACGCGATCACCGGAATCTTGGCAGCCTGGGCCTTTTTCAGCAGCGGAATGGCGGCCTTGCTGTCCAGCGCGGCAAAGCCCAGCGCCTTGGGGTTCTTGGCTAAAGCTGCTGCCAGCATGTCGATTTGCTTGTCCACTTGCTGCTCGGTCTCGGGCCCTTCAAAGGTCACCTTGACCTTGTAATCCTTGGCGGCCTGGTCGGCACCCTGCTTCACGGCTTGCCAGAATTGGTGCTGGAAGCCCTTGGAAATCAACGGAATGTAGATTTCCTGTGCGCTTGCGATGCTGCTCAAACCAGCCAGTGCCAGGCCGGCGGTCAGTGCCAGCAGTTTTCTCTTCATGTTCATGCGAAGTCTCCTGTTATTAAAAAAAGCTCATCAAAAGGAAAGAAATTCAAGGTCAGGGTGCGCATCTTGTGAATGCGCAGGTGTGCCGGGGTCGGGCGTTGCCTCCTTCAAGGTGGGTGGATTTGGATGGACGTCACCAGCGCCTCACTTCTTGGCGCGACGCAGGTTGTCGGTGTAGACGGCCAGGATGATGATCAGCCCGGTCAGCACCATCTGCCACTCCTGCGCCACCGACATGATGCGCAGGCCGTTGATCAGCACGCTCATGATGAACGCGCCAATGATGGTGCCCAAAATCGTGCCCACCCCGCCCGACAGCGAGGTGCCGCCGATCACCACGGCGGCAATCGCGTCCAGTTCATAGCCTTGGCCCAGCGCGGGCTGTGCGGAGTTCAGGCGCGACGCAATCAGCAAGCCTGCAATACCGCAAATGCCACCGGCAAAGGTGTAAATGATGACCTTCCAGCGGTCCACATCCACGCCCGAAAGGCGCACCGCCTCTTCGTTGCTGCCCAGCGCAAAGGTGTAACGCCCCAGCGCCGTGCGGTTCAGGATGACGGCGCAGACGATGGCCACGGCGAACATGATCAGCACGCCATTGGGAATGCTGAGTGCCGGAAAGATATCGCCGATCAGGGAGCCCAGGGCAATCTGGTCGAAGCCTTCCACATCGTTGAAGTAGATCGGGCGGGCACCCGTAATGATGAGCGACAGGCCCTTGAGCAGCATCATCATGCCCAGCGTGGCAATAAAGGGCGGCACCTTGAGGCGGGTTATCGCCAGCCCCGAAACGCAGCCGGTCAAGGCCCCCACCACCACCGCGCCCAAGACGCCCAGCGGCAGCGGCAATCCCCAGTTCACCAGAAACACGCCGCCCATCACGGCGCAAAAGGTCATCAGCACGCCCACCGACAAATCAATGCCCGAGGTGATGATGATGAAGGTACTGGCAATCGCCAGCACGCCGATCACGGTGGTGCTTTGCAGGATGCCGATGATGTTGTCCTGCGTCATGAAGGCCTCGGGCTTGAGCGCCGTAAAGATCAGGATCAGGGCAATCAGGCTGGCAAAGGCCAGCAGCTTTTGCTTGGCTTGCCCGCCGGAGAGTTTGGTCATCAGGCTGGTCTTATGGTTGTCTTGGGACATGGTTCTTTTCCTGAATGCTTGGTTAAGCCGGAGCTGCTTCGGTGTCGCGCCGCGTGGCCAGCGCCATCAGGCTTTCCTGTGTTGCCGCAAGCCCGGACACATCGCCGGTAATGCGGCCTTCGCACATCACCAGAATGCGGTGGCTCAGGTGCAGCACCTCGGGCAACTCGCTGGAGATCACGATGATCGCCTTGCCCTGCGCGGCCAGGTCGTTCACCAGCTTGTAGATCTCGCTC
The DNA here is from genome assembly GCA_936943465.1 of uncultured Rhodoferax sp. Taxonomy (GTDB): domain Bacteria; phylum Pseudomonadota; class Gammaproteobacteria; order Burkholderiales; family Burkholderiaceae_C; genus Allorhodoferax. The sequence goes on along the minus strand of CAKZJN010000486.1, from coordinate 1,515 downwards.
TTGGCACCCACGTCAATGCCGCGCGTGGGCTCATCAAAAATCAGCACGTCGCAGTCCTGCACCAGCCACTTGGCGATCACCACCTTCTGCTGGTTGCCCCCCGATAAGAGGCGCGAGCCTTGGGTCAACGACGGCGTCTTGATGCGCAGCTTGTCCACCATCTGCTGCGAAATGTCATGAATAGCCGGCTGGTTCAGGAAAACGCCACCCTTTAACCAGCGGCTCAGGCTGGGCAGCGTGATGTTGGACTCCACATCCATACCCGTGGCCAGCCCGAAGTGCTTGCGGTCTTCCGACAAATAGCCAATGCCGGCCTGCACCGCGTCGCGCGGAGTGCGCAGCGCGATGCGCTTGCCATGCACCCACACTTCGCCCGAATCCAGCGGGTCTGCGCCAAACACGGCCCGTGCCACCTCGGTGCGCCCCGCGCCCATCAAGCCGGCAAAGCCCAGAATCTCGCCACGCCGCACAGTAAAACTCACATCGCGAATGGCACGGCCCCGGTTCAGGTGGCGCACGTCCAGCAGCACTTCGTTGGCGGCGGTGTCCGGCACCGTTTTTTCAGAATGCTCCAGCGTGCGGCCCACCATCATGGCGATGATCTCGGCCATCGGGGTCTGCGCCGGCACGGTGTTGATGTAGCGCCCGTCGCGCATCACGGTAATGCGGTCGGCAATGCGCTGAATCTCGTCCATCTTGTGCGAGATATAAACGATGCCCACGCCCTCCGATTTGAGCTGCCGGATGATGCGAAACAGCTCTTCAATCTCGGCATTGTTCAGGGCCGCGGTGGGCTCATCCATGATCAGAATGCGCGACTTGTGCGACAGCGCCTTGGCAATTTCGACCATTTGCTGGCGCGCCACCGTCAGGTCGCCAATCCGGGTTTGTGGCGCGAGGGCGAGGTTCATGCGGTCAAACAGGGCCTGGGTGTCGCGGTTGAGCGTGTCTTCGTCCAAAAACAAGCCCATGCGCCCCTTGGGTTCGCGCCCCAGAAAAATGTTTTGCGCCGCCGTCAGGTGCGACATCAAAAACAGTTCCTGGTGAATGATGCCAATCGCCAGCGCCTGCGCGTGGGCCGGGCTCTGGATGTCCACCGGTTTGCCATCGAGCAGCACCTCGCCCGAATCCTTGGTGTAGACCCCCGCCAGAATCTTCATCAAGGTGGACTTACCGGCGCCGTTTTCGCCCATCAGCGCATGCACCTCACCGGCCTGCAACTCAAATTGCACGTCCTGCAGGGCCTTGACCCCGGGGAAGGACTTGTTGACGTTTTGGACCGAAATAAGCGCCGTCACAGCATTGCCTTGTTTGTTTTTTGGGTGCCTAAATGGTGACGCCGCCGTCGACCAGCAGCGCCTGCCCGGTTACGAACTGGGACTCGTCGCTGGCCAGGTACACCACCATCGGCGTGATGTCATTCACCGTAGCCAACCGGCCTACCGGCTGGCGGGCAATAAAGTCTTTTTCAGCCTGCACCGGGTCTGGCGCGCTGGAAATGCGACCGCGCAGCGA
>CAKZJN010000485.1 GCA_936943465.1 uncultured Rhodoferax sp. | reverse complement strand
AAGCGTTATTACCCGTAAGGAGAAAACAATGGCAAAGAAAATCATTGGTTTCATCAAGCTGCAAGTTCCAGCTGGTAAAGCCAATCCTTCCCCCCCGATCGGCCCGGCACTGGGTCAGCGCGGCCTGAACATCATGGAATTCTGCAAGGCATTCAATGCCCAGACCCAAGGTGTTGAGCCCGGTCTGCCACTGCCCGTGGTGATCACTGCATTTGCAGACAAGAGCTTCACTTTCGTGATCAAGACACCGCCCGCAACGGTGCTGATCAAGAAGGCCATCAAGCTGGACAAGGGTTCCGCCAACGCCTTGAAGGACAAGGTTGGCAAGATCACTCGCGCTCAGCTCGAAGAAATCGCCAAGACCAAGATGAAGGACATGAACGCTGCCGATCTGGAAGCTGCCGTTCGTACCATCGCTGGCTCTGCCCGTTCCATGGGCGTGACTGTGGAGGGCGTGTAAATGTCCAAGCTTACTAAGAAACAAAAGACCCAAGTTGGCAAGATCGATAGCACCAAGCTGTATCCCCTGGGTGATGCACTGGGTCTGGTGAAGGAATTCGCCAACGCCAAGTTCGATGAGTCCATCGACGTGGCCGTGCAACTCGGCATTGATGCCAAGAAGTCGGACCAAGTGGTGCGTGGCGCGGTTGTGCTGCCCAACGGCACCGGCAAGACCAAGCGCGTGGCGGTGTTCGCCCAAGGCGCCAAGGCTGAAGAAGCCAAGGCTGCCGGCGCCGACGTGGTCGGTATGGACGACCTGGCCGCTATGGTCAAGGCCGGCGACATGCCCTTCGACGTGGTGATTGCTGCTCCCGATGCCATGCGTATCGTGGGTACCCTGGGTCAGATCCTCGGCCCGCGCGGCCTGATGCCTAACCCCAAGGTGGGTACGGTCACTCCCGACGTGGCTACGGCTGTGAAGAACGCCAAGGCTGGTCAGGTGCAGTTCCGCGTGGACAAGGCCGGTATCGTGCACAGCACCATCGGCCGTCGTTCGTTCGACTCCGCTTTGCTGCAAGGCAACTTGGCTGCACTGGTTGACGCACTGAACAAGGCCAAGCCTGCTTCTAGCAAGGGTGTTTACCTGCGCAAGGTGGCTGTGTCCTCCACCATGGGTGTGGGCGTTCGCGTGGATATCCAGTCCATCGCGGCGTAATCGTGAAATTTGGGTGCTGCGCAAGCAGTGCCCGATGTGGTGGGCTGCTGGTGTTGAAAGATGCCGGCAGGTCATCCAAGACCGTTGGTGTGCAGGCAACTGCACTTAATAGATACAACCAACGCAGATGGCGATCCCGCTGCAGATGGAATTGAGAAGTTTCAAAAACAGTTGGTCGCTGCAATGTGGAGCGTGGCGCGGCATCCGTCGCAAAGCGCATTTTTAAGGAGTAGACCTTGAGTCTGAATCGCAGTGAGAAAGAAGCGGTCATCAGTGATGTGACCGGCCTCGCCGCTAAAGCTCAAACGCTTGTGATCGCGGAATACCGCGGCATCACGGTCGCTGACATGACCAAACTGCGCAACAACGCGCGCAGCGCTGGTGTGAGCCTGAGTGTGTTGAAAAACACCCTGGCCCGCCGTGCTGTTGCCGGTAGCAGCTTTGAAGTTGTGTCGGACCAGATGACCGGTCCTCTGATCTATGGCTTTTCTGTTGACGCAGTCGCAGCCGCCAAGGTGGTTGCCGAATTCGCGAAGACCAACGACAAGTTGGTGATTCGTGCTGGTGCGTACGGCGGTAAAGCTCTGGACGTGAACGGCGTTAAACAACTGGCAAGCATCCCTTCGAAGGAAGTGCTGTTGGCGCAGTTGCTGGGCTTGATGCAATCCCCCATCTCCCGTACAGCACGCGTGTTGTCGGCGTTGGCAGAGAAAAAAGGCGGCGGAGCAGAAGCTCCCGCAGAGGCAGCTGCCGCTTAATCGCGCAGCCCTTAGTAACCCAACTTATTAGGAAATCAAAATGGCATTCGATAAAGACGCATTTTTGACCGCGCTGGACAGCATGACGGTCATGGAACTCAACGACCTGGTGAAAGCCATCGAAGAGAAATTTGGTGTGAGCGCTGCCGCTATGGCTGCTCCCGCTGCTGCTGGTGGTGGCGCTGGCGCTGCTGCTGCTGAAGAGAAGACCGAGTTCAACGTCGTTCTGACTGAAGCCGGCGCCAACAAGGTGTCCGTCATTAAGGCCGTGCGTGAAATCACCGGTCTGGGCCTGAAAGAAGCCAAGGACCTGGTTGACGGCGCTCCCAAGGCTGTTAAGGAAGGCCTGTCCAAGGCTGACGCTGAAGCCGCTCAGAAGAAGCTGGTTGAAGCTGGCGCCAAGGTCGAACTCAAGTAATTCGGTTCGATTTTCGGGCTGGAGTGCTCCTCACGGGGCCTCCAGCCTTGTGCGTTTTCAGAGCGCACTCAAAAGTACCCGCCCTTAAGGTGTTTTTGAGTGTCTTCTGACCCCGACTGCAGAAGATGCCTTGGTACGGGCCGTGTGCAACGCATGGCCGTCCGCCAATGATTGGTAGTGGCCAATCACCAAGCCTGTTGAGAAGGATGCTCAACGCGACAGTCGCCTGGGAACCGCAGGGTTCCCCTAGTCTTTGCCCGGAGATCGAATGGCTTATACATACACAGAACGCAAGCGAATCCGTAAAAATTTCGGCAGCCGCGACAGCGTGCTCGAAATTCCTTACCTGTTGCAAATGCAAAAGGACGCCTATACCGCGTTCCTGCAGGCTGACGTAGCGCCCAAGAAGCGCACCGCCGAAGGGCTGCAGGCGGCTTTTGAAGCCGCATTCCCGATCGTGTCCCACAACGGTTTTGTGGAGATGAAGTATCTGGAATACAACCTGGCCAAGCCGGCGTTTGATGTGCGCGAGTGCCAGACCCGTGGTCTGACATTTGCCTCGGCCGTGCGCGCCAAGGTGCAGTTGATCATTTATGACCGTGAGTCTTCCACTTCGCAGAACAAAGTAGTCAAAGAAGTGAAAGAGCAAGAGGTCTACATGGGCGAAGTGCCCCTGATGACCAACAAGGGCTCGTTCATCATCAACGGCACCGAGCGCGTGATCGTGTCTCAGTTGCACCGTTCTCCCGGCGTGTTCTTTGAACACGACAAGGGCAAGACCCACAGCTCGGGCAAGTTGCTGTTCTCCGCCCGCATCATTCCTTACCGCGGCTCCTGGCTGGACTTTGAATTCGATCCCAAAGACCTGCTGTATTTCCGTGTCGACCGTCGCCGCAAGATGCCGGTCACGATTTTGTTGCGCGCCATCGGTCTGAACAACGAATCCATCCTCGCCAACTTCTTCGTCAACGACAACTTCCGCCTGATGGACAGCGGCGCACAAATGGAATTTGTGGCCGAGCGTCTGCGCGGTGAAGTGGCCCGTTTTGACCTGACCGACAAGAGCGGCAAGGTGATTGTGGCCAAGGACAAGCGCGTAACCGCCCGCCACACCCGCGACCTCGAAGCCTCCGGCACCACGCACATCAGCGTACCCGAAGACTTCCTGATTGGCCGCGTGGTGGCCCGCAATGTGGTGGATGCCGACACCGGTGAAATTCTGGCTAAGGCCAATGAAGAAGTCACCGAAGCCCTGCTGAAGAAGCTGCGCACCGCCGGCGTGCAGGAACTGGCTTGCATCTACACCAACGAACTCGACCAGGGTGCCTACATTTCGCAAACCCTGCGTACCGACGAAACCGCCGACGAGTTTGCCGCCCGCGTGGCCATCTACCGCATGATGCGCCCCGGCGAGCCGCCCACGGAAGACGCAGTGCAGGCCCTGTTCCAGCGCCTGTTCTACAACCCCGACACCTACGATCTGTCGCGCGTCGGCCGCATGAAGTTCAACGCCAAGATGGGCCGTGCCGAATCCACCGGCCCGATGGTGCTGACCAACGAAGACATCCTGGCTGTGGTCAAGATTCTGGTGGACCTGCGCAATGGCCGTGGCGAAGTGGACGACATCGACCACCTCGGCAACCGCCGTGTGCGTTGCGTCGGCGAACTGGCCGAAAACCAGTACCGCACCGGTCTGGCACGTATCGAAAAGGCTGTGAAGGAACGTCTGGGCCAGGCCGAGCAAGAGCCGCTCATGCCGCACGACCTGATCAACAGCAAGCCGATTTCCGCTGCACT
>CAKZJN010000484.1 GCA_936943465.1 uncultured Rhodoferax sp. | reverse complement strand
CTGCAGGCCGTGGTGGGCGATGTGCGTGTGGAGATTGCCAATTTCACCCAAGCCACGCAGGAAATTGCGGAAGGTGGTCTGAACCTGTCCGAGCGCACCGAGTCGCAGGCACAAAGCCTGCAGGAAACCTCCGCGTCCATGGACAACCTGTCGATTGCTGTGCGGCGCACGTCCGAAGTGGCCGCCGAAGTCGCGCGCCAAAGCGCCCGCAGCACCGATGTGGCGCAGGCCGGTGGCCAAGCGGTCCACGAGCTGGGGCAAATCATGACGGCCATCGACTCCTCCTCGGCCAAGGTGCAGGAAATCATTGGCGTGATTGAGGGCATTGCCTTCCAGACCAACATCCTGGCCCTGAACGCAGCAGTGGAGGCCGCGCGCGCCGGCGACCAAGGGCGGGGATTTGCCGTGGTCGCATCCGAGGTGCGGGCACTGGCGCAACGCAGTGCCGCAGCGGCGAAGGAAATCCGGGGCCTCATTTCCCACTCCACCGACCAGATTTCCGAAGGCACCCAGCAAATGCGCAGCGCGGCCAGCACCATCGACCAGGTGGTGGATTCGGTGCGCGAGGTCGGCAACCTGATTCAGGGCATTACCCAGGCCACGCTGGAGCAAGCCGGTGGCATTGAACAGGTGAACCAGTCCATTACCCACCTCGACGGCGTTACCCAGCAAAACGCAGCGCTGGTAGGGCAGTCAGCCGAAGCGGCCGATGGCCTGAACACCAGCGGCGTGCTGCTGACCCGGGCCGCCCAGGTGTTTCAGATGCCTTAGAAATCGATGGGCAGGGGCGTGGGCAATTTGTCGTCCAGGTACAAGCTGTACTCGTCCCAGACCCCTTCGCCGTAGTGCTTGTCGCACAACGCTTCGATATCGGCCAGGGTGATGAACAGCGTGCTGAACATGGTGTCATAGAAGAACGGCTCGCTGGTGCCGGCGGCCTCATCGTCTTCGTAGTGGTAGCCGTGCACCCAGACGCGCTTGCCGGCATAGCGGGCCTCGAACGCAGCTTTGCGTTTCAGGTATTCGGCCTCTTCGTATTCGTCATCGTCCATCTTGCGCAGGTGGTAGGCATTGCCGTGCAACGGATGCGCCGGGTCCAGTTGCAAATCGACCATTTGCCACTCGGTCGAAATCTGCGTGGCCACGTTGGCAAGTTGCTCGGGCGTGATGTCGCCTTCCCAGTGCACCACGTCGATACAGCGGGACTTGCCCACTTCTCCGTCCCAGATGCTGGCGCTGTGTTTCATGGTTTTGGCGGTCATAGAACAAAAGTCTCCATTGGTTTGGCCACTAGTTTAGGCGGATTCCGGCCAAGGTTTGACGCACCTCAACCGTCCGCCCGGGGGCCACTTGCGAATTCTGCGTTACAGCCGCCTTGTCTTGCGGTAGAGTGGCGATTCGCTATGCCAACGACAACGCATCTACTTGATCAACTGGTCAGCCTGACCGGAATTCGTGACCTCGAATTGCTCGAAGTCAGTCTGCTCAAGACTTTGAACGACTTCATTCACCCGACCGAGCTGGCTCTCTACAAAGTCTCGAATCGTGGCGAAGTCCGCTCCCAGATTGAATTTGAAGATGGCCAGTGCCGGGTCATCCGCGAACAATTTGTCGTGCACCCCGAACTCCAGGAGCTGTTCAAGCGGGAAGAAAAGCCGGAAGGCGGCAGCGCCCAAATCAGCGTGCCAGGCGGGCTGTTGAGCGTCATGACCCTGCTGCAGTCGCGCGCCACCATCACGTACCTGGTGATCAACACCCCCGATGGCATGAACCCCATGAATGCCAACATGATGGAGGGCATGCTGCAGATTTACCGCAACTTCTGCCAGTTATTGCAGGAGTCGCAGACCGATTCGCTCACCGGCCTGGCCAACCGCAAGACCTTTGACGAATGCTTCAGCCGGGTTTACGAACTACAACCTTTTGACGACGACAGCACCCCGGTTGCTGTCGAAAAACGCAAATCAAGCCCCGCCACCACCTACTGGCTGGCGATGATCGACATTGACCATTTCAAGTCGGTCAACGACCGTTTTGGCCACCTGTATGGCGACGAGGTGCTGATCCTGATGGCGCACCTGTTGCGCAGCGCGCTGCGCAATGACGACCTGGTGTTCCGCTTTGGCGGCGAAGAGTTTGTGCTGATGATTCGCTGCCAGGGTCGCGCCGAGGCCACCGGCTTGCTGGAGCGGCTGCGCCGTTCGGTCGAGGTGCAAGATATCCCGCAGGTGGGCCATGTCACGATCAGCATTGGCGCCACCGAAATGGTGCGCAACACCTTTGCCGGAACGCTGCTCGACTACGCCGACAAGGCGCTGTATTACAGCAAGCAAAACGGCCGCAACCGCCTGACGTTTTTTGAGGACATGGTGTCCGAAGGTCTGGCGGTGCGCGAAGCGCCGCAGAGCGGGGACGTCGACTTTTTCTGAGTTCTGCCCAAGCGGGCATCACCCCGTGTTTCAGGCTTTTGCGATCAAGAGGCCGCTGCGTCGCCCTCTTCAATGTCATCGCGCTCTTCCAGCATATCGCCGTACTGCAGTGACACATAGGCCCGCATAAACCACTTGAGCGGGTCCTCCCGGAACGCCGGAACATAGCTCCAATCGGGGCTAAACCATTCGGCCAGAATATCTTCCACCGCGAACCATTCGCCCGCCAGCAACGGGCCGCCATGCGTCCAGTCGCGCGAGGGGTGAAAGTTTTCCGGATGCCAAAGGCCACTTTCCGGGTCGTGCCGTTCGCCTTCGGCGGGCGCCTGTTCGCGCAACTTCAGGCCAGCGGCCTTGGCCACCCAAAAATCCAGCAAACTGCCGTCAATCATCTTTGCATGCATCGTCTTGTCTCCAACTCCGGGCGCACTACCCGGTTCGACTAGCAGTTGAGATTACCAGTGCCGCCGGCGGCACGACAGCTTTTTTTGTAACCCGATGATGGGGCTAGGGCTTCGCCGCTGCGCTTCTCAACGCGCGCTGGTAAAGCGGGATTACCTTGGGCAAATTGGCCTCAATGTCGGCAATCCGGGTCTTGCCTGAGGGGTGCGTCGACAGCCACTGCGGTGGCGCGTTTTTGTTGGCGGCACCCATTTTTTGCCAAAGCGTGACACCGGCGCGCGGGTCAAACCCGGCGCGTGCCGCGAGTTCCATTCCAACCAGATCCGCCTCGGATTCGTCTGAACGGCTGAACTCCAATGTCAGCAACTGGGCCCCGTAGTTGGTGGCCATCTGGCCGATTTGCCCAAGCCCGAGCACCTGCGTGATGACATTGGCTCCGATGCCTGTCGCCGCGTTCTTGCCCATGCGCTCACGCGCATGCTCGCGCAGGGCGTGCGCAATCTCGTGGCCCATAACCATGGCCACCTCGTCATCGGTCAGTTGCAACTGCTTCAGGATGCCGGTGTAAAACGCGATCTTTCCGCCGGGCATGCAAAACGCGTTGATCTGGTTGGAGCCAATCAGGTTCACTTCCCACTGCCATTGGCGGGCCCGTTCGTTCCACGGAAAAACAAAGGGAATGATGCGCTGCGCAATGGCGCGCAGGCGTTTGAGTTGGGGGTTATCGGCCGGGGCCAATGCCTTCTTGCTTTCGGCCTGTTGCAGCATCTGCCGGTAGTTTTGCTGTGCCGAGCGCTCGACCGTTTCTGCGGGCACCAGGCGAGTCGCCCACGAGTTTTTGCCGACATCAATGCCCTCGCCCTGCAAGGCCTGGGCGCTGGGCGCCACAAACATTGCACCCGCCAGCAGCGCAGGCGCCAACAAAGCCGACACGGAAAAACGCGAGAGAGATAAGTTCATGGGTAATGGGTGGGGGCAAGGTCGCCAATGCGCAAGGGGGCTGCCGGTATTATTCCTGCATGAACCACCCAACGCACGACACCCCCCTTGCCGCCGACAAGCCGACCTGGGCGCAGACCCTGAAGGTCTATCTGGAGCCGGCCTCGCTGCGCATGTTGTCGCTGGGCTTTTCGGCCGGGCTGCCGCTGCTGCTGGTGTTTGGTACCTTGAGTTTCTGGTTGCGCGAGGCGGGAGTGGACCGCAGCACCATTGGTTTTCTGAGCTGGGTGGGTTTGGCCTACGGATTCAAATGGGTCTGGTCGCCGCTGGTGGACCGCATGCCGATTCCCGTGCTGACACGGCTGCTGGGCCGGCGACGGAGCTGGTTGCTACTGGCACAGGCGCTGGTCATGGGCGGGCTGGTCAGCATGGCCTTTACCGACCCCAAACTGGCACTGGCACCGATGGTGTGGTGCGCCATTGCCGTGGCCTTCGGTTCGGCCACACAGGACATTGCGCTGGATGCCTTCCGCATCGAGTCGGCCGACACGCAGCACCAGGCCGCGCTGTCCGCCACCTACCAGACCGGCTACCGGCTGGCCATGATCTGGTCGGGCGCGGGTGCGCTGTGGATCGCCGCGCGCTCCGAGGTTGCCAATGCCGCCAACTACCAATACGGTGCCTGGCAAACCGCCTACCTGGTGATGGCGCTGAGCATGCTGCCCGGCGTGTTGACCGTGTTGCTGAGCAAGGAGCCGGCCCGTCGCGAGCTGCCGCCCGCCAAGAATGCCGCCGACTGGATTCGCGGTGCCCTGATCGAGCCCTTTGCCGAATTCATCCGCCGCTACCGCTGGCAGGCCGCGCTGATCCTGGGGCTGATTGCCACCTACCGCATCAGCGACGTGGTGATGGGCATCATGGCCAACCCGTTTTATGTGGACATGGGCTACACCAAGGATGAGGTCGCGGCCGTCACCAAAATCTATGGCGTGGTGATGACGCTGGTCGGCGCATTTGTGGGCGGTGCCATGGCGCTGCGCATGGGCGTGATGCGGGTGCTGATGCTGGGCGCGGTACTGAGCGCCGCCAGTAACCTGCTGTTCGCGTGGCTGGCGGGTCAGGGCCACGATGTCAGCAAACTCATCTTCGTCATCTCGGCCGACAACCTGGCCAGCGGCATTGCATCGTCGGCCTTCATCGCCTACCTGTCGTCCCTCACCAATGTGAATTACTCGGCCACCCAGTACGCGCTGTTCAGTTCCATGATGCTGTTGCTGCCAAAATTTGTAGCCGGCTATTCCGGCGTGTACGTCGATGCGTTTGGCTATGCCAGCTTCTTCAATTCCACCGCCCTGATCGGTGCCCCGGTGCTGTTGCTGGTCTGGCTGGCGTCCCGCATTGCCAACCGGTCGCACTCCTGAGTTTTCGTCCATTGGGGTGGCGGCAGCGGCCTCAGGTGCGGGGTACGCACAAATCGGCCGCCACCGCCACCCCAACGGGCGAAAACGCCCCCGGTTTACGATTCTTTACGCCCGCTTCAAGCGCGGCCCATCGCTTTGTAAAGCTGCAGCGCTAGACTGCAAAGCATGAGCCAACACCTGCTAATGATCGAAGACGACGCCCGCCTGGCTGCCATGGTGGGTGAGTACCTGGAACAGAACAGCTTTACGGTCAGCAAGGCACCGGACGGTCTTTCCGGCTTGGCGCGTCTCAGCCAAACCAACGACAACCATCCACCGGACTTGGTGATTCTGGATCTGATGCTGCCCGACATCGACGGGCTGGAAGTGTGCCGCCGCATCCGCGCGCTCGGCACGGGCCTGGCGAACATTCCGATCCTGATGCTGACCGCCAAGGGCGACCCGATGGACCGCATCATCGGGCTCGAAATGGGCGCTGATGATTACCTGCCCAAGCCGTTCGAGCCACGCGAGTTGCTGGCCCGCGTACGCGCCATCCTGCGTCGCAAGTCCGAGGCCCCGTCGTCGGCCGCCCACAATATCCT
>CAKZJN010000483.1 GCA_936943465.1 uncultured Rhodoferax sp. | reverse complement strand
CGATGGGACTGTTCATGCCGGAAATTGTCCAAAGCGCGCATGAATCATTCATGGCAGCCCCATGAAGATTTGATGACGCTGCGTGCCGCCATTCTTGTCACAAAATTGAAATGCTTTTGTTACATGCTTACGGAGTTTCCCCACTTCCTACCGGACCACGCCCCATGAGCATTGAGACCACACAACAAGAAGAAATGATGCGCCGTTTGCGCGAAGACCTGCTTGACAGTTACGACGAAGAGTTGGAGATGGAGCTGGAGGAACGCAACATGGAAGAGCTGGCCGCCCATGGCCAGCCCCGCAGTGTGGAGGAGCGTCTGGCCCGCCGCACCTACTTCCAGGAACTGTTCCGCCTGCAGGGCGAACTGGTCAAGTTGCAGGACTGGGTGGTTGAAACCCGCCACAAGGTGGTGATACTGTTTGAAGGTCGTGATGCCGCCGGCAAAGGGGGCGTGATCAAGCGCATCACGCAGCGACTCAACCCCCGTGTTGCCCGTGTTGCCGCGCTGCCCGCACCCAACGACCGCGAACGCACGCAGTGGTACTTTCAGCGCTATGTGTCGCACCTGCCGGCCGCCGGTGAAATGGTGTTGTTCGACCGCAGTTGGTACAACCGTGCGGGAGTCGAGCGCGTCATGGGCTTTTGCACGGACGACGAATACGAAGAGTTCTTTCGCACCGTGCCCGAGTTCGAAAAGATGCTGGCGCGCAGCGGCATCCAGCTCATCAAGTACTGGTTCTCCATTACCGATGACGAGCAGCACTCGCGCTTTCTGGGGCGCATTCACGACCCGCTCAAGCAGTGGAAGCTCAGCCCGATGGACCTGGAGTCCCGCGTGCGCTGGGAGGAATACACCAAGGCCAAAGAGACCATGCTGGAGCGCACGCATATCCCCGAGGCACCCTGGTGGATCGTGCAGGCCGTCGACAAGAAGAAGGCCCGTCTCAACTGCATTGACCACCTGCTGAGCCAGATCCCTTACACCGAGATCGAGCACGACACCGTGGTTCTCCCCAAGCGTGTACGCAACGCCGACTACATCCGCCAGCCCGTGCCGCAGGATATGTACGTGCCAGAACGCTACTAAGCGCCATCGCAGTTCATCCGGAAAGACACCAAACCGTCATCCGTCATTCATGTTCCGGTGCACGCCCAAGCAATTCGGAAACCAGAATGTCAAACCGGTGAAAAGCAATAAGACGCAGAGATGACTATTGCGGTAGATCAAATGCAGGGTGGGGAGGGCTGGCTGCCACCACATGGACTTTGGCTTTTCCGAGACTTCGATAGATGCGGCCACGCCGTACCAACGGCCACCACTCGTACAGGAAAATTTGCATGGGCCGCCACATCGCCACCCATCCACCGATCAGCAGCCCTTCCTTGAGAACGCGGGATATCGCATTGGTTCCAAAGACGCTGAGCAGGTCGGCACCAACCAGGCAGAGCGCGAGAAAGCAAAGCCCGATCATCAAACTGGTTCGCCCCTCAATAAGCAGTGAGCGGATGTTGCGTTTGTTGAGCAAGGCCTTGAGTGCAAAGTAGTTATGGATGCCCTCGCGAACCACAGGTTCCGGATCTTCCTCGGGCATCTTGGCCATATGCACCACGACACGGAAATGGCTGTCGGGTGGATAGTTCATGGCCCAGCTCTCAATAAATACCTGCGCATCGGTATCTAGGTCCCGGTGATGAAAGGGGGTCGGGTCCATGGAGTTGAAAAGCTCATCCAGCGTGCCAATGCGGATTTCAATCTGGTGAATGGTGGTGCTTTGCTTTTTCATGGTGTCGGGCCGGGCTCCAAAAGGAGCCCGCCGCATTTTGTGTTCAGCAAAGATAGGGCAACGCTGCAACTGCGTCAATCAAGCCGGTTGCACCAACTGCCGCGTCGGGCGCGTTTGCCTTCGTGCGGAATTACACCGGCATGCTGAACGGCAGCAGTTCCATGTGCGGTCTGGGCAGCAGCACCCCCGCCACTTCTTGCGCCACCATATCGGCCGTGACGGCAGACAGCGTCCAGCCCAGGTGACCGTGGCCGGTGTTGTAAAACACATTCTGCAAACGGCCCTGGCCCACGCGCGGCATCATGCTCGGCATCATGGGGCGCAGGCCGGCCCATGGCACGACCTGGCGCGTGTTGATGCCGGGGAAGCACTGGTTCACCCAATCAATCAGCGGGCGGATGCGGTCGGCGCGAATGTCTTTGTTGTAGCCATTGAACTCGGCGGTCCCGGCCACGCGGAAGCGGTCGGCGCCGAGGCGGCTGGTCACCAGTTTGGTTTCGTCATCGAGCAAGCTCACGGTTGGTGCAGCAGCCTGACTGGTCGCGTCCAGCAGGTTCACCGTGATGGAATAGCCCTTGACCGGATAGATGTTGACGCGGTCACCCAACTGGGCCGCAAAGTTGCGGCTCTCCACACCAGCACACACCACCAGCCCGTCGAACGCAAACTCCGTTTGCTCAGAGCCGTTCTGAACCACCACCGTGGCCGTCTTGCTGTCGCTGCGCAAGGCAACGACGTCCTGTGCGTAACGGCACTTCACGCCCAAACGTTCAATGGCCGCCGCCATGCCGCTGGTGAATTTGTGGATGTCACCGGTGGAGTCACTTTCGGTGAAATAGCCACCGTAGTAGGTGCCGGCCAGGGTGGGCTCGATCGCCTTCATTTCGCTGGGGGTCACGGCCCGGCGTGCCAGCCCGCCTTCGGCCAGCAGCTTGGAGACTTCACCGGCATGGTCAAAGCCTTTTTTGTCGCGGTAAATGTGCAGAATGCCTTCGCGCTTCAGGTCAAAGTCCACGCCTTCGGCCCGGGCCCAAGAGAATAGGTGCTCTCGCGCCGCAATGGCCAGGCGCGCCGATTCAATCGTGTTGCGGCGGTAGTTGGGAATGTTGCCGATGAACTCGGCGAACCACGACAGCTTGTGCCAACCAGGCGTCGGGTTGACCAGCAAGGGCGCATCGCTTTTGAGCATCCACTTCAGGCCCTTGAGGATGGTGGACCAGTGGTTCCACACTTCCGCATTCGAAGCCGAAAGCTGGCCGCCGTTGGCAAAAGAGGTTTCCATGGCGGCATAGCGGTTCTTCTCGAACAGCGTGACGATAAAGCCGCGTTTGGCCAATGCGTAGGCCGTGGTCACGCCGGTGATGCCGCCGCCCACAACGGCGATAGTTTGAACAGAAGTCGATTTCATGGTTTCAGGTTTCCAAAAGGTCAGGCAGGGGGTAGCGCCACACACCGTGTGCGACGTACGCCCCCTCTGTTTGGTACCTGAGAGATTCACCGCATGGCGTGGTGCCATGGGCTTGCTCCTGCGGTGCGCTGGGTGACTAGCTCCAGCAGCTCTTCAGAGTTCTATGCGGTGACCGGTCCTTTTGCCTGAGAGTTTCCGGGGCGGTTGCTCCTTCGGCGCTGTGCAAGTGCGGTGCACAGTCTCTCCCGATCACCAATTTCAAGGATGCGAATTTAAACCAAATAGCGCTCCGTCAGCCGGCACCAGAACTCGGAGCCCACAGCGATATTGCTGTCATTGAAGTCGTAGCCCGGGTTGTGCACCATGCAGGCACCATGGCCGCCGGTGCTGGCGTCGCCATTGCCGATGAACAGGTAGCTGCCGGGGACTTCTTCCAGCATGAAGGCAAAGTCTTCACTGCCGGTCAGGGCTTCGGTGTGGGCCACCACCCGCTCTGCGCCGACCACGTCGCGCGCAACCTGCGTTGCAAATTCGGTTTCCTGCGGCGTGTTGACCAGCACCGGATAGCCGCCTCGAAAGTTGATTTCTGCGCGAACGCCAAAACTCTGGGCCTGCGCCTGCACCAGTTCTTCAATACGCCGGTTGAGCAGGATGCGTACATCCCGGTCCAGCGAGCGCACGCTAAGTTCCAGCGTGGCGGTTTGCGGAATGACGTTGTTGGCGTGGCCCGCCTTGAAACTGCCCACCGTAATCACGGCCATCTGCAAGGGGGCGACGTTGCGCGAGACGATGGTTTGCAGCCCCATGACGATGGCCGCTCCGGCCACCACCGGATCGGCCGCGCTGTGCGGCATGGCACCATGCCCGCCCTTGCCATGCAGGATGATGGTGATGTTTTCGCTGGAGGCCATGGTGGCCCCTTTGCGCAACAGCAGGTGCCCCGGCTTGAAGCCTGGCATGTTGTGCATGGCAAAAATTGCATCGCACGGAAAGCGCTGGAACAAGCCGTCTTCCATCATCTTCCTGGCGCCACCAAAGCCCTCTTCGGCGGGCTGAAAAATCAGGTTGAGCGTGCCGTTGAAAGCCCCATCGCTCGCCAGCCGTTTGGCAGCAGCCAGCAACATGGCGGTATGGCCGTCGTGGCCACAGGCATGCATGACACCCGCATGGACGCTGGCGTGGGGCAACCCGGTCTGCTCTTCAATCGGCAGCGCGTC
>CAKZJN010000482.1 GCA_936943465.1 uncultured Rhodoferax sp. | reverse complement strand
AACTAAAGAAAGAAGGAAAGAGTCATGCAACTCAATCCCGCAGAAATCTCTGAACTGATCAAGAGCCGTATTGAAGGTCTGTCCGCCAGTGCCGACATTCGCAATCAAGGCACCGTGGTGTCGGTGACCGACGGTATCTGCCGCATCCACGGTCTGTCCGACGTGATGCAGGGCGAAATGCTTGAGTTCCCCGCTGGTAGCGATGGCCTGCCCACTTATGGTCTGGCGCTGAACCTGGAGCGTGACTCTGTTGGTTCCGTTATTTTGGGTGAGTACGAACACATCTCCGAAGGCGATACCGTCAAGTGCACGGGCCGTATTCTGGAAGTGCCGGTAGGTCCCGAGCTGATTGGCCGTGTGGTCAACGCCCTGGGTCAGCCCATCGACGGCAAAGGCCCGATCAACGCCAAGATGACCGACGTGATCGAAAAGGTTGCTCCTGGTGTGATCGCCCGTAAATCGGTGGATCAGCCCATGCAAACCGGCCTGAAGTCCATTGACTCCATGGTGCCAATCGGCCGTGGACAACGTGAATTGATCATTGGTGACCGTCAGACCGGCAAGACTGCCGTGGCTATTGACGCGATCATCAACCAGAAGGGTCAGAACATGACCTGCGTGTACGTCGCGATCGGCCAAAAGGCTTCTTCGATCAAGAACGTTGTGCGCGCTCTGGAACAAGCTGGTGCTATGGAGTACACCATTGTGGTGGCTGCTTCTGCCTCCGAGTCTGCTGCGATGCAATATGTGTCCGCTTACTCTGGTTGCACCATGGGCGAATACTTCCGCGACCGCGGCCAAGACGCCCTGATCGTGTATGACGATCTGTCCAAGCAAGCTGTGGCTTACCGCCAGGTTTCCTTGCTGCTGCGTCGTCCTCCAGGCCGTGAAGCGTACCCCGGCGACGTGTTCTATCTCCACAGCCGTCTGCTGGAGCGCGCAGCCCGCGTGAACGCCGAATACGTTGAAGCCTTCACCAAGGGTGAAGTCAAGGGACAAACCGGTTCTTTGACCGCTTTGCCAATCATCGAAACGCAAGCCGGTGACGTGTCTGCATTCGTTCCGACCAACGTGATTTCTATTACCGACGGTCAGATCTTCTTGGAAACCAGCCTGTTCAACGCAGGTGTGCGTCCCGCTATTAACGCCGGTATCTCCGTGTCCCGCGTCGGTAGCGCAGCGCAAACCAAGGTGGTGAAGGGCCAGTCCGGCGGTATCCGTAACGACTTGGCGCAGTACCGTGAATTGGCAGCGTTTGCCCAGTTCGCTTCTGACCTCGACGAAGCTACCCGCAAGCAGCTCGACCGCGGTGCCCGCGTGACCGAATTGCTCAAGCAAAAGCAGTACAGCCCGCTGTCCATCAGCATGATGAGCGCTTCGCTGTTTGCTGTGAACAAGGGTTTCATGGACGACATCGACGTCAAGAAGATTCTGTCTTTCGAAAGCGGTCTGCAGTCTTACCTGAAAGACAAGCACGCTGCGATGCTGGCCAAGGTGGAATCCACTCAAGCGCTGGACAAAGAATCAGAAGCCGAATTGACTGCCGCCGTGGCTGCGTTCAAGAAAACTTTTGCTTGATTTCCACCTGATCACAAGGAGCCACTGATGGCAGCAGGTAAGGAACTACGCACCAAGATCAAATCGGTGGAAAACACCAAGAAGATCACCAAGGCCATGGAAATGATCTCGGTCTCCAAAATGCGCAAGGCGCAGGAGCGTATGCGCGCTGCCCGCCCTTACAGCAATAAGATCCGTGACATTGCCACCAATCTGGGACAAGCCAATCCGGAATACGTGCACGCATTCATGAAGGCCAACGACTCCAAGTCGGTGGGCATGATTGTGGTGACCACGGACAAGGGGTTGTGCGGTGGTCTCAATACCAACCTGTTGCGTCAGGTAACCAGCAAACTGCGTGAAACGCAAACTGCTGGTAAGACGACGCAAGCGGTGGCGATTGGCAACAAGGGTCTGGGCTTCTTGAATCGTGTGGGCGCCAAGGTGGTGTCTCATGTGACCCACCTGGGTGACAAGCCGCATCTGGAAAAGCTGATTGGCCCGGTGAAAGTGCTGCTCGACGCGTATGCGAAGGGTGAAGTAAGCGCTGTTTACCTGTGCTACAACAAGTTTGTCAGCACCATGAAGCAAGACCCGGTTGTTGAGCAACTGCTGCCTTTGTCCTCCGACAAAATGGAAGCAGAAAGCAAGGCGGCAGGTAGCGGCCACGCATGGGACTACATCTATGAGCCCGATGCGCAATCCGTGATCGACGATTTGCTGGTGCGTTACGTGGAAGCGCTGGTGTTCCAGGCGCTGGCAGAGAACATGGCGTCTGAGCACGCCGCGCGTATGGTGGCTATGAAGGCTGCAACGGACAATGCCGGAAACGTCATTGGTGAACTCAAGCTCGTTTACAACAAGACGCGTCAGGCAGCGATTACCAAAGAGCTGTCCGAAATTGTGTCTGGTGCAGCCGCCATCAGCGGTTAAGCGATTTCAAAAATTATTGGAGCGATAAATGCAAGCCCAAGGAAAAATTGTTCAGTGTATCGGTGCGGTGGTTGACGTTGAGTTTCCCCGTGACCAAATGCCCCGCGTGTATGACGCTCTCAAGATGGAAGGCTCGCCGCTGACTCTGGAAGTGCAGCAGCAGCTCGGCGACGGCATCGTCCGTACCATTGCTCTGGGTTCCTCCGACGGCCTGCGCCGCGG
>CAKZJN010000481.1 GCA_936943465.1 uncultured Rhodoferax sp. | reverse complement strand
GCCGCCCTGCAGGACATTGACGACACGGTGCTGGGTGATGGCGACGTGACGGTTGGCGTGGAGTGGTCCACGCTGAATTACAAGGACGGCTTGGCCATCACCGGCAAATCGCCGGTGGTGCGCAAGTTCCCCTTGGTGCCGGGAATTGACTTTGCCGGCACGGTGTTGGCCAGCACCCACCCGAAGTGGAAAGCGGGCGACAAGGTGGTGCTCAACGGCTGGGGCGTGGGCGAGTCGCACAGCGGCGGCCTGGCTCAGACGGCCCGCGTCAAGGGCGATTGGCTGGTGGCCTTGCCGGCCGCCTTCAGCACCCGGCAAGCCATGGCGGTCGGCACGGCCGGCTACACCGCCATGCTGTGTGTGATGGCACTGGAAAAGCATGGCGTGAAGCCTGCTGACGGTGAGGTGCTGGTAACCGGTGCCAGCGGCGGCGTGGGCAGTGTGGCGGTGTCGCTGTTGTCCAAGCTCGGCTACACCGTGGTGGCGTCCACCGGGCGCATGGAAGAGGCCGCCTACCTGCAGTCGTTGGGGGCCGCGACTGTGATCGACCGCGCCGAACTTTCCAACCCCGGCAAGCCCTTGGCCAAGGAGCGCTGGGCCGCCGTGGTGGACAGCGTGGGCAGCCACACGCTGGCCAATGCCTGTGCCTCCACGAAATACGGTGGCGCGGTGGCCGCTTGCGGGCTGGCGCAGGGCATGGACTTCCCGGCCTCGGTGGCACCGTTCATTCTGCGCGGCATCACGCTGCACGGCATTGACAGCGTGATGGCCCCATTGGCCAAACGCGAAGAAGCCTGGGCCCGCCTGGCCAAGGACCTGGACCTGGCCAAATTGGATGCACTCACCTCCGAGGTCGCCCTGGAGAACGCCGTGGGCGTTGCCGCCGATTTGCTGCAAGGCAAAGTGCGCGGCCGTGTGGTCGTAAAGCTCTAAGCGCCCGGCGTGCAAGCCACCCCTGGCGTGCAGGAAGAAGAGTCGGCCTACGCCTGGCTGCGCCTGCTGGTGTCGCTCACGCTGATGACCATCGGCGGCAGCGGCATGTATGCCATCACGGTGGTGCTGCCGCGCATTCAGCAGGAGTTCGCGGTAGGCCGCTCGGAGGCCTCGTTTCCATATGCCATGACGCTGGTCGGGTTTGGCATCGGCGGCATTTTGATGGGCAAACTGGCGGACCGTTTTGGTGTCATGGTGCCGGTGTTGTTGGGCGGCGTGGCGCTGGGCGGTGGCTTTCTTATGGCCGGGTCAGCCAGTAGCCTGTGGCAGTTCAATCTGGCGCAAGGCGTTTTGATCGGCGCGCTGGGCAGTTCGGCCACCTTCGCGCCGCTGGTGGCCGACACCTCGCAGTGGTTCACACGCCGGCGCGGTATTGCGCTGGCCATCTGCATGAGCGGCAATTACGTGGCAGGTGCCGTGTGGCCGCCGGTGGTGCAGCATCTGGTGGAGCTGTGGGGCTGGCGCGAGGCGTATCGTGGCATTGGCATCTTTTGTATGGTCAGCATCTTGCCGCTGGCTCTGGTGCTCAAACGGCGTCGGCCCGAGGGCTTGCCGGCAACCGGCAGCGCCGCCCCTTCAACGCACGTCAGTTCTGACCGCCCGCTCAACCTGAACCCGCACTTTTTCACCGTGCTGCTCAGCGTGGCCGGTTTGGCCTGTTGCGTGGCCATGTCGATGCCGCAGGTGCACATCGTTGCCTATTGCATGGACCTGGGTTTCGGTGCCACGCAGGGCGCGCAAATGCTGTCGCTGATGCTGGGCGCGGGCATTGTCAGCCGCCTGGTTTCGGGCTGGTTGTCCGACCACCTGGGTGGGCTGATGACGCTGCTGCTCGGATCGTTTTTGCAACTGGTGGCGCTGCTGTTGTTTTTGCCCTTTAAGGGGCTGGTGCCGCTGTATGTCATCTCCGGGCTGTTTGGCCTGTTTCAGGGCGGCATCGTGCCGTGCTACGCGCTGATCGTGCGCGAGTACAGCCCTTCCGGCCAGGTGGGCACGCGCGTGGGCACGGTGCTGATGGCCACGCTGTTTGGCATGGCGCTGGGCGGGTGGATGTCCGGCGCCATTTTTGACTGGACCGGCTCCTACCAGGCCGCGTTTCTGAATGGCATTGCCTTTAACCTGCTCAACGCCGTGGTGGTGGCCTGGCTGCTGCGGCGCGCCTGGCGCTTGGCGCTGGCATCGCCTTCTCCCGATGGTTCCCGCCTGGGCGCCATCGCCCATCGCATGAACGCACGATTTCAAAGGAATAACTGAATGCAATACAAACCACTCGGCCGCACTGGCTGGAACGTGTCCACCATCAGCTTTGGCGCTTGGGCCATTGGCGGCACCTGGGGTGAGGTCAGCGAGGCGGAGGCCATGGGCGCGCTGCACAAGGCGCTGGACCTGGGCGTCAACTTCTTTGACACCGCCGACGTCTATGGCGACGGCCGCAGCGAGCGGCTGATTGCCCGCCTGCGCAAGGAACGCAGTGAGCCGTTTTATGTGGCTACCAAGGCCGGTCGCCGTTTGAGTCCGCATGTGGCCGAAGGCTACAACCGCGCCAACTTGCGCGCCTTCGTGGAACGCAGCCTCACGAACCTGAATGTGGACGCGCTGGACCTGCTGCAACTGCATTGCCCGCCCACGCCGGTGTATTACATGCCCGAGGTGTTTGATGCGCTGGACACCATGCAGCGCGAGGGCAAGTTGCGCCACTACGGCGTGAGCGTGGAAAAGGTCGAAGAAGCCCTGAAAGCGATCGAGTTTCCCGGCGTGCAAAGCGTGCAGATCATCTACAACATGCTGCGCCAGCGTCCGGCAGATTTGCTGTTCAAGGAAACGCAGCGCAAGGGCGTGGGCATTCTGGCGCGCCTGCCGCTGTCTTCCGGCCTGCTTACCGGCAAGATGACTTCTGATACCGCATTTGCGGCCGATGACCACCGGCTGTTCAACCGCAATGGCGAACAGTTTGACAAAGGCGAAACCTTCTCCGGACTGGAATACTCCAAGGGCCTGGCTGCCGTAGAAGCCTTGCGCCCGCTAGTGCCAGCCGGCATGAGCATGGCGCAATGGGCGCTGCGCTGGGTCACCATGCATCCGGCCGTCACCTGCGCCATTCCCGGTGGCAAACGCGCCGCGCAGGTGGAAGACAACATGCGCGCCGCCGATTTGCCGGCGCTCTCAGACGCGCAAATGCAGGCGGTGCAAACCGTCTACGAACAATGTGCCAAGCCCTGGGTGCACCATGGCTGGTAAGTCCCACACCACGGAAACCGTCGGCTTTATCGGCCTCGGGCTGATGGGCCATGGAATGGCCAAGAATCTGGTGGACAAGGGCTATCCACTGTCCATCTTTGCCCGCAAAGCCAGCGACGCAACAGTCGATTTGCAGCAGCGCGGTGCGGTGCTTCGCGCATCGGCGTTAGATGTGGCGCAAGCCTCCAGCGTGGTGTTTTTGTGTGTCACTGGCTCAAAAGACGTGGAAGCGCTGGTGCGCGGGCCGCAAGGCTTGAAGGCGGGCCTTCGGCCCGGCAGCGTGGTAGTGGACTGCTCCACCTCCGACCCGGTTTCCACCCAGGCGCTGCAAGCCGAGTTGCAAGCGGTGGGCGTGCATCTGGTGGACGCACCACTCAGCCGCACACCCAAGGAAGCCTGGGCTGGCACGCTCGACACCATGGTGGGCGCAGAGCCGGAGGTGTTTGCCCGCGTCGAGCCGCT
>CAKZJN010000480.1 GCA_936943465.1 uncultured Rhodoferax sp. | reverse complement strand
GTGATTTCGGTGGTGGTGATTGCCGGCACCTTTTTCGCCAGCTTCACGGTGAGCACACCGTTTTCAAGTCGGGCTTCGCTAGCTGCGGCGTCGATGTCGAGCGGCAGTTCGTAGGCCGCACGGTACTGACGGGGCGCGCCTTCGCGGCTTTCGATCCGCACCTGTGCACCGTCGATCAAAATGGCCAGTTGTTCGCGTGACAAGCCGGGAACGTCCATCGTCAGTTGGAACGAGGTGTCGTCTTGTTTGTATTGCGCAGCAGGGCGCTGGGGCTGCACGACGGCCTCGTTCAAAAAACGCTCTAAAGTGCGGCCCGCGGGGCTGTAAACGCTGCGACGCAGGGCGGGGTGGGCGGTGGCAAATAGCATGGTGATCTCCTAGTACACTGCGCGGCGCTCACCGTGAGCGCTGCATGCTCAGAACGTGCGCCCTCTGAACTACTTTTCAAGTGAAATTTATGCTGTTTATTGTTGTGCGACGGGTCTTGAAAAACCTCTTGGCAGTGCTATTTGTGGGAGCCCTTGGCATCCAGATTGCCGGGGCTCAGAGTGCTTCGGAGCCCGTAAAGCTGGCGCTGATCGAGGGGCTGAGCGGAGCCAATGCCAACGGCGGCGAGGCGGCGTATCGCAATATGGTTTGGGCCGTGGAGCGGGTCAATGCACGGCCGGCCGTAAAGTCGGGCAGCCAGAGTGCCCTGCAATTGAATCGCTATGACAGCAAAGGGCAGACCGACGAGGCGCTTTCGGCCTTGCGCGCTGCCATTGATGATGGCGCACGCTTCATTTTGCAAGGCAATTCCTCGGCTATTGCCGCTGCGTTGATCGATGCCATCAATAAGCACAATGAGCGCGACCCCGCGCGCCGGGTGATCTTGCTTAACTACGCTGCCGTAGACCCGGCCCTCACCAACGAGAAGTGCAGTTTCTGGCATTTCCGCTTTGATGCCCATGCCGAAATGCGCATGGCGGCCCTGATGGAGTCCATCCGCGACGACAAGCACCTCAAGAGCGTGTACCTGATCGGCCAGGATTACAGCTTTGGGCAGGCTGTTTTGAAGGAGGCGCGCAAGCAGTTGGCCGTGCAGCGCCCGGATGTCCAGATTGCCGGTGAAGAATTGCACCCGCTGGGCCGGGTGAAGGATTTTCTGCCCTACGCCAACAAGATCAAGGCTAGCGGGGCACAGGCGGTCGTGACGGGCAACTTCAGCAACGACCTGACGCTGTTGATCAAGGCCGCCAAAGATGTCGGCTTTGAGGGCAAGTTCTACACTTTCTATGGCAATGCGCTGGGTGCGCCGGCCGCCATCGGCGATGCCGGCATTGGCAAGGTTGTGGCGGTTGCCGACTGGATGCCCAACGTGCAGTCGGCCGGCAGTGAGGCTTTTTACAAGTCGTTCAGGGAGCGCTTTCCCAAGCCGGAAGATGACTATGTGCATTTGCGCATGCATTTGATGATAGAGGCGCTGTCGCAGGCTTGGGAGGCCGCCGGAAAGCCGGGATCGGCCAAAGACATGGTGGCGGTCGCCGGTCAGTTGGAGCGCGCCAAGGTCAGCCTCCATGGCATGGGCGGCAGCATGCGGGCCTCTGATCACCAATTCCAGCAGGGCTTGGTGGTGGGGGTCATGGAGCGTGCGGGCAGTGCGGGTGTCAAGTTTGACGTGGAGGGTTCAGGCTACGGTTTTCGCGTGGTGAAGACCCTTAGCGCCGCATCGGCGGAACTGCCCACCACCTGCAAGATGGCCCGGCCCTGAGGCCGGTTTGCCTGGCAATTGAAGCCTCGGCTATAATCTCAAGGCTTTGCATAAGGCAAGGCGCACGTCAGGAGCAGTTCCAGCACCTGACGCAAGTTCATCAACCGGGACGTCACTCAATGGAGTGGGGTGCCCAAACAGGAAATAAAAATGATTGCAACCAGCATCAAAGCCGCTGTTGTCAAAGACAACGCACGTAGCGCCGGTGACACCGGATCCCCCGAAGTTCAAGTTGCACTGCTGACCGCACGCATCAACGAACTGACCCCCCACTTCAAGACACACGCCAAGGATCACCATGGCCGTCGCGGTCTGCTGCGTATGGTGAGCCGTCGCCGTAAGCTGCTGGACTACCTGAAGGAAAAGGATGCTGACCGTTACACCGCACTGATCGCCAAGCTGGGTCTGCGTAAGTAAGCGAAAGTCAAAATTGAGAAGCGCCTGAGTTAGGTCACTAGCTCAGGCGTTTTTTACTTCGGAAACAGCAAAAGCAGAGCGAAGCTGTGTCATTCCAGCGTCATTTGACGCAAGTGCCGCTGGAATGGCATCGTGGACTGCGACGTTGAATCCGGGCTTGGGCGAGGTGGCCTGCACCTTCCGTTACCTATCCGATATCAATGGAGATAAGAAAATGACGATGTTCAAAAAAGTAAGCAAGACCTTCCAATGGGGCCAGCACACGGTCACCATGGAAACCGGCGAAGTTGCCCGCCAATCCACTGGCGCAGTGCTGCTGGACATGGACGGCACCGTAGTTTTGGCGACCGTGGTTGCCAAAACCGAGGGCAAGGCTGGCCAGGACTTCTTCCCCCTGACCGTTGATTACCTCGAAAAGAGCTACGCCGCTGGCAAGATTCCTGGCAGCTTCTTCAAGCGCGAAGGCCGTCCCAGCGAATTTGAAACGCTGACCAGCCGCCTGATCGACCGCCCGATTCGCCCGCTGTTCCCCGAAGGCTTTTTCAACGAAGTGCACGTGGTGGTGCACACCGTGTCGCTGAATCCCGAAGTCGATGCTGACATCGCCGCCATGATTGCCGTGAGCGCCGCCTTGTCGGTTTCCGGCGTGCCTTTCAGCGGCCCGATCGGCGCAGCCCGCGTGGGTTACGTCAACGGCGAATACGTTCTGAACCCCGGTCAGACCGCCCGCAAGGATTCGGTCATGGACCTGGTGGTGGCTGGTACCGAGGCCGCAGTGCTGATGGTGGAGTCCGAAGCCCAGCAACTGTCCGAAGAAATCATGTTGGGCGCCGTGGTGTACGGTCACCAGCAAGGCAATATCGCGATCAATGCGATCCACGAACTGGTGCGCGAAGCCGGTAAGCCCGTGTGGGACTGGAAGGCACCTGCCAAGGACGAAGCCCTGATCGCCAAGATCGACGGTTTGGCCAAGGACAAGCTGGTTGCGGCCTACCAAATCCGCAACAAGCAAGCCCGTACCCAAGCTTGCCGTAGCGCCTACTCCGAAGTTATGGCTGCCCTGAAGGCCGACGGCGCTGCGTTCGACTCCGTGGCCGTTGAAGGCCTGCTGTTTGAAATTGAAGCCAAGATCGTGCGTAGCCAGATTTTGGCTGGTGAGCCCCGTATTGACGGCCGCGATACCCGCACCGTGCGCCCCATTGAAATCCGCAACGGCGTGCTGCCGCGTACCCACGGTTCCGCTTTGTTTACCCGTGGCGAAACCCAGGCTCTGGTGGTCACCACGCTCGGTACCGAGCGCGATGCCCAGCGCATTGACGCCCTGAGCGGCGAATATGAAGACCGCTTCATGCTGCACTACAACATGCCTCCCTTCGCCACCGGTGAAACCGGCCGCGTGGGTACGCCCAAGCGCCGCGAAATCGGTCACGGCCGCCTCGCCAAGCGCGCACTGGTTGCCTGCCTGCCTGACAAGGACGCATTCCCCTACACCATGCGCGTGGTGTCGGAAATCACCGAATCCAA
>CAKZJN010000479.1 GCA_936943465.1 uncultured Rhodoferax sp. | reverse complement strand
AGAGAGGCCCATCTAGCCACCTTGCGCAGCCTGGCTGCACAACTCGATTCCAATGCATTGGCCATAGGCGAGAGTCTGGATGCCATGGAACGTGCGGGTGACAAGGACTTGCCGAAAGGTGCGCGCGAAGCGCTGACCGCGACGCTGGACTTTTCCAGCCAGTTGCGGTCCCTGACTGAAAAGGGCGGCGGCACCGAAGGTTTGCAGTCGCTGGTCGCCAAGGGCGGAGCGTTGCTGGATTCTGGCCGCTTGTTCCGTGAGGATGCGTCCGAAGAACTGGTGGCGCTCCTCCAGAAACGCCAGGACGAGGCCTCCCTGCAAGGGACGGTGCTGGGACTTCTGGCTGCCAGCGGTTTGATGCTGGTGATGTATTTCATGTTGTGCTTCTCGGTAGCAACCATGCGCAGCATCAAGGCATTGAACCGTGCCATCTCAGAAGGTACGCGTGGCAATCTGGCGGTGCATGTGGAAGTGCCGGGCAACGATGAAATGGCCATGATCAGCAAAGAATTCGAGAACATGCTGAACGTGCTCTCGACCCTGGTGGCTGATGTGCGCAGTGCCTCCAGCATGGTGACCCATGTGGGAGCCCAATTGGTTGAGGACGGTCATTCGCTTTCGGAGCGCACCCAGTCCCAGGCAGTGAGCCTCGAAGAAGCTACTTCCAACGTAGGCCACGTCAGCGACACGGTGGCGCGTAACTCCGAAGCGGCGCAGGAAGTCAGCCTGATGACCAAGAGCTTGCATGCCGAGGCCGGCAATGCCAGCGAGTTGATGACCCGAACGGTGAGTGGCATGAGTGCGCTGCAAACCACCTCGGAGCGCATGCGCGAAATCATTGGCACCATTGATGGCATCGCCTTTCAGACCAACCTGTTGGCACTGAATGCGGCCGTCGAGGCGGCCCGTGCCGGTGATCAGGGCAAAGGCTTTGCCGTGGTGGCGGCGGAAGTGCGTAGCCTGGCGCGGCGCAGCCAGATTGCGGCAGCCGAGGTGCGCACGCTGATTGCCGAATCGTCCGATCGGGTGGCCCAGACCGTCACCGAAATCCAGACCGTGGGCGGCTTGATGACCAGTTTGGTCACCGGTATTTCGGAGATTGCCTTTAATGTGGAAACCATGGCTGACGGCAGCGCCAAGCAAAGCATTGCCCTCACCGAGGTGGTGCAGGCGGTAGGCGACCTGGACCGTGTCACGATCGAAAACTCGGGCCTGGTGGATCGCACCTCGCACCGCTCCAGCCGCTTGATGCAGCGTTCACGCCAGTTGGAAAACGCCGTCACCTATATCAAGTTGCGTCAAGGTACCGCGGACGAAGCGCTGCTGCTGGCCAACAAGGCCTTCGCCCTGGTGCAGTCAGTAGGGATTGAAGAGGCCTTCAAAGCCCTGCATGATCCCGAGGGCGAATTCGTGGATCGGGACCTGTACGTCTTTGTCTTTGACCGCCAGGGCATCTATCGCGTGATGGGCGCTGATGCCAAGCGGGTCGGAAGCAGCTTGTTTGATGCGCCGGGAGTCGACGCCCAGCAGTTGCTGGACGACGCCTGGCACCGTTGCGAGCAGGGCGGTGGTTGGGTGGAATACAACATCATCAACCTGGCCACCGGCGATGTGCGGGGCAAGTCGTCTTATGTGCTTCCGCTCAGCGACAATTTGTTGATTGGTTGCGGCGCCTATCGCAGCGCGCTTACCGAGAACGAAAGCAAGATGGGCGGCTGACCGACCTTACGGTCTGGGCGCCTGCTTACAGAGGGTGCTCCGCGTAGAACTTGCCGCCGTGGTACAGCAGCGGAGAGGCACCGGTCCGGGTGTGGCACTTCTCCACTTCACCCACAAAAATAACGTGGTCGCCCTCTTCGTAGCGGCTGCGGTTGAAACATTCAAAGGTAGCCGCTGCGCCGTCAATCAGCGGCGCACCGGCAGCACCCAGGTGGTATTGCACCCCGGCAAACCGGTCGATGCCCTGCGCGGCAAATTGGCGAGCCAGGTCTTGCTGGTCGGCGCTCAGAATATTAATGGCGTAGTGCGACCCCGTACTGAACGCGGCCATGGACCCAGCGGTCTGCGCCAGACTCCATAGCACCAGGGGAGGCGACATCGACACCGAATTAAACGAATTGGCGGTCAGCCCCACCAGAGTGCCGTCTGGTGCGCGTCCGGTAACGATCGTGACACCGGTGGCAAACATGCCCAGTGCGGTACGGAATTCAGCTTTGGAGAAAGTGGGGGGAGAGGCTTTGTGCGGCCGGGCAGGAGGGGACATGCAGAGAATTTACCCTAGATTTTGAGGGGCTCGCTGAGGGCGGGTTTTTCTCCATTCCTGCTTTTCTTTTACTCCCCCATCCCCCCCGCCCCTTGCCCCCGTCGGGCAAGGGGAGCCGAAAGCGGACAGCCGATTTGGTTGCGTCGCTGCGACCAAACCCTTACCGGGAGCCGCCAGCGTGCTTGTGTTTTGCCAACACCCTCGCCGGCGCTCGGGATTTGTGGCCTGAGCTTTAGCCATCAAAAAAATGGTGGCAACGCCCCGCCCTTAATTCCGTATTCGGTGCGAGGCGACCAAATCGGCTGTTGGTATTGGGCACCCCTTGCCCGACGGGGGCAAGGGGCGGGGGGGATGGGGGAGTAAAAGAACTGTGGGAGTAAGAAGGCTGAAGGAATAAAGAAATCAGTGCCCCAAAATCTTCGACAAGAAATCCCGACTCCGTTCACTCTGCGGATTGTTAAAGAAGTCGTGTGGGTTGTTTTGCTCCACGATCTGCCCCTGATCCATGAAGATCACCCGGTCGGCTACGGCTTTGGCGAAGCCCATTTCGTGGGTGACGCACAGCATGGTGATGCCCTGGTTGGCCATTTCGATCATCACGTCCAGCACTTCCTTGATCATTTCCGGGTCGAGCGCCGAGGTCGGCTCATCGAACAGCATGATCTTGGGCTTCAAGCACAGTGCCCGGGCAATCGCCACGCGCTGTTGCTGACCGCCGGAGAGTTGCAGCGGGTACTTGCCGGCCTGGTTGGCAATGCGCACGCGCTCCAGTTGGGCCATGGCGCGGTCTTCGGCTTCTTTCTTGGGCATCTTGCCGACCCACATGGGTGACAGCGTCAGGTTTTCCAGCACGGTGAGGTGCGGGAACAGGTTGAACTGCTGGAACACCATGCCGACTTTCTTGCGTACGTCGTCAATCGCTTTCACGTCGTCGGTGAGTTCCACGCCGTCCACCGTCAGGTGGCCCTGCTGGTGTTCTTCGAGGCGGTTGATGCAGCGGATCAGGGTGGACTTGCCGGAGCCGGACGGGCCGCAGACCACGATGCGCTCGCCGGTTTTGACCTGCAGGTCAATGTCGCGCAGCACATGGAAGTTGTTGCCGTACCACTTGTTGACTTTGTCGAAGGTAATGATGTGTTCTGACATGGCGAATCCTTAGCGCAACTTGCTCTTGTTGACCTGCTTTTCAATCCAGGTGCTGTAGCGCGACATGGAGAAGCAGAAAATGAAATAGATCAGGGCGATAAACAGGTAGCCCTCGATCTTGAAAGGCCGCCAGTTGGCGTCCGAGTTCAAGGCCAGGCTCATGGCCCCGGTGAGCTCGTACAGGCTCACGATGGTCACCAGCGAGGTGTCCTTGAAGGTAGAGATGAAGTTGTTCATGATGCCCGGCACCACCATGGCCAGCGCCTGCGGCAGCACGATCTTGCGCTGCGTTTGCCAGTACGAGAGGCCCAGCGTGGCGGCGGCTTCAATCTGCCCCTTGGGCACGGCCTGCAGGCCACCGCGAATCACCTCGGCCATGTAGGCCGCGGCAAACAGGGTGATACCTGCCAGCACGCGCACCAACACGTCGATGTTGAAGCCCTGCGGCATCAGCAGCGGGAACATGAAGGAGGCCATGAACAGCACCGAAATCAGCGGCACGCCCCGAATCAGTTCCACGTACACCGTGCAGACACTGCGAATGGCGGGCAGCTTGGAGCGGCGGCCCAGTGCAATCACCAGTGCAATCGGGAAAGCCATGGACATCGACAGCGAGGCCAGCAGCAGCGTCAGGGGCAGACCACCCCAGCGGTCGGTTTCCACCCGGGAGAGGCCCAGGGAACCGCCGTACATGACGGTGAAATAGAAGGCCAGCACCGCAATCCACAATGCGGCCAGCCAGGGTTTCCAGAAGGCGCGCATGCAACTCACCACCAGCAGGCCCAGCAAGGCCGCGGTGGACACCAGCGGACGCCATTGCTCTTCAAACGGGTAGCGGCCGAAAATGATGATGCGGAACTTTTCGGCCACCACGCCCCAGCAGGCACCGGCGGCCGTGTGGCAGGCGTCGTAGTCTTTGGCCCAGACGGCGTTGATAAAGGCCCAACTGAAAAAGCGCGGAACAATGGCCAGCAGCACCAGGGCGATAGCGATGGTGCCCAGGGCAGTAGATGTGTTACCAAACAGGTTGGCGCGGGTCCAGGCGATCAGGCCCTCGGTCTTGACCGGGGCCGGGCGCGCGGCGATAGGTTCGAATGTGGTTGCGGTCATGGTCAGCTCTTTAGCGTTCTTTGATGGCCGCGCGGTTGTTGTACCAGTTCATGCTGATCGAGGTGAACAGCGAGGTGCTCAGGTACACCAGCATGATGACGGCGATGCACTCCACGGCGCGACCGGTCTGGTTGATCGCGGTGTTGGCAATCGACACCACGTCCGGGTATCCAATTGCAACGGCCAGCGAGGAATTCTTGGTGAGGTTTAGGTACTGGTTGGTGACCGGCGGAATGATCACGCGCAGGGCTTGGGGCAGGGTAACGAGACGCATGGTCTGGCCCCGGCTCAGGCCCAAGGCGGCTGCCGCCTCGGTCTGGCCCAGCGCTACCGACTGAATGCCGCCGCGCACCACTTCGGCCACAAAGGCGGCGGTGTAAACCGTAAGGCCCAGCAGCACCGACAAAAACTCGGGCGTCAGGGCCCCGCCGTTTTCAATTGCAAATTCGCCTTTGATCGGGCGATCAAAGTCCATCGGTGCGCCGCCGATCAACCAGCCCAGCACGCCAAAACCCAGAATGATGCCGACGGGTGCCCAGAAGGTGCTTTTGGGAACACCGGTTTGTTCAAACGAACGAATCGCATGGCGGCGGTAGAAGAAGGCAACGATCAGGGCAATGGCCATGCCGATGCCGGCAAACAACTGCCCGGTGCCCCACACGGGTACCGGAAAGTTCAGTCCGCCCTTGCTCAGAAACAGCGGCCCAAACACCAGCGGGTCGGCCGATTCAGGAAGAACCTCGGTAAACATCAGGTACCACATCAGCAATTGCAGCAGCACCGGAATGTTGCGGAAGAACTCCACGTAGCTCACGCACAGGCCACGCACCAGCGCATTGCGCGAAAAGCGCCCCACGCCAATCAGCGTCCCCAGCACGGTGGTCAGGATGATGCCCAGCACCGCCACCCGCAGCGTGTTGGTAAAACCGATCAGGTAGGCCTTCCAATAAGGCTCCGCCGAGTCGAAGGCAAACAGGCTTTCACCGATATCGAAACCGGCACCACCGAGCATGAAGTCCCAGCCGCTCTGAATGCCGCGGGCGCTCATGTTGACGCGGGTGTTGTGCGCCAGGTACAGCACCGTGGCGACGATGACGGCAACCGTTATGACCTGGTAAATCAGGCCACGAAAGGCCTGGCTTCGCCAGGACCACGGCTGCTTGGGGGGCTTGTGGGAGGTGGACATGGTGGCGGCTTGTAAAAGGGGAATGCCAAATTACAAGGGGGCAGAGTCACGCTGGTGTTTCTGCCCCCGGGGGACACAGCGGCCGAAACCGGCCGTGTGCAATGTGCGTCAGGATTAACGCAGCGGAGGTGCGTACTGAATGCCGCCCTTGTTCCACAGGTTGTTCAGACCGCGCGGCAGTTGCAGCGCCGACTTGGGGCCCACATTGCGCTCGAACATTTCGCCGTAGTTGCCGGTGGTCTTGACGGCGCGGGCCAGCCATTCCTTGTCCAGGCCCAGCAGCTTGCCGGTGTCTTCGGT
>CAKZJN010000478.1 GCA_936943465.1 uncultured Rhodoferax sp. | reverse complement strand
GAAATGGTCTGGAGCCTGACCCCGGGCGGCCCGGACGAGCCGGACGTTTTGTGGGCCGGTTGCATGCCGGCGGGGCTGTTCCGCTCGGACGACGCAGGCAAGACCTGGATCCTGAACAAACCCTTGTGGGAGGATCCGCGCCGCATGCTCTGGATGGGCGGCGGCAATGACTACCCTGGCATGCACTCGGTGCTGGTGGACCCGCGCGATGCACGCTGCATCCGCGTTGCCATTTCCTGCGGCGGCGTCTGGAAAAGCTCCGATGCGGGTGCCTCCTGGGAACTGTCCGCGCGCGGCATGACGGCCAACTATGTGCCGGGCGAAGCGGAGGACGACCAGAACGCCCAGGACCCGCACCGCATGGTGCAGTGCACCGCCGAGCCCGATGTGCTGTGGGTTCAGCACCACTGCGGCATGTACCGGTCTACCGATGGCGCGCGCCTGTGGCAGTCGCTAATCCCGCCCGCCCCGTCGGACTTTGGCTTTGCCGTGGCCTGCGACCCGACAAACCCGCTGCGCGCGTGGTTTGCGCCGGCCCAATCGGACACTTTCCGTTATCCGGTGGATGGGCGCATGGTGGTCACCCGCACCGAGGACGGGGGCCAAACCTTTGAGGTGCTGGACAACGGCCTTCCCGGCCAGGACGCCTACCACCTGGTTTACCGGCACGGTCTGGCGCTGGCCCCCGACGCAAGCACCCTGGCCATGGCGTCCACCACCGGCGGGCTGTGGATCAGTCCCGATGCCGGCAACCACTGGCACTGCGTGTCGCGCGACCTGCCGCCGGTCGCGGCGCTGGGCTGGGTGACGCCTGCCTAGGTCATCCGGCGCAAAAAACCTTCCGGTTCACCCTACGGTTTACACGGCTTCGGCCGATAACCTATGTAGATGTAAACAGTGAAACCACCGGAAAGGGCACACAGATGACCGCCACCACGACCTTGCAGAGAGAGCCCCCTGCCGAGCTTCAGGTGCTCTTATGGAGCGGCCAACTGCGCCGCGCCACGTACAACGAATTTTCGGCACTCAAACTGCTGTCCAACGCGGTCTGTTGCGTGCACAACGCACGCACACCCGACTTCAGCATGGTGGGCCGCTTCTTTATGGCCAATGAAGGGATTCACTCGCTGTGCCTGGGCGTCCTTTACCTGCACGGCATGTTGCCGGCCGGGCTGGTCGGGCACCGTTCCATGGCAATGCAGGTGGGCTGCGAGCTGATGTACCTGCCGCACCCGATTACGGACCAGATTCTGTATGCCAACACGCACCGTGAGCTGATCAGCTACGGCTCCACCGAACCGGTTGCGGACGAAGAGGTGGAAGGGCTGATTGCGCTGGGCGACAAGGCGATTGAGCAAGCGCGTTACGTGTTTCCGGACTGGTTCCTGTAGAACCCTTCGGAGACAAGAAAACTGGCCGCCGTGAGCGGCCCTTTTCTTATTTGTAGAAGGCCTCGACCGTGCCCTTGATCTTGATGAGCAGGGGTTTGCCCTTGCGGTCCAGCGTCTTGCCGGCGGGCACGCGCACCCAGCCTTCGCTGACGCAATATTCTTCCACGTCAAAGCGCTCTTTGCCGTTCAGGCGGATGCCGATGTCGTACTCAAAAATGGCGGCAACGTGGTGCGGGCTGCGTGGGTCAATGGACAGGTGGTCCGGCAGGTCGGGGCGGGTTGGGGTATCGGTCATGGTGTGAGGGGTTCAGCGGTCATTGCAGGTGGCAGGCGCCCGGTCCATCCGGATGCCCGCAGGAGCCACACGGCCCGGCCATAACCGGCGCCGGCTTTTCAGCGGTGGTGGCAAACACCGACAGCTTCTTTTCCAGACTCACCGAATGGCAGACCGGGCATTCCGGCGTATCGCCAGAGCGCACCAGGGTTTCAAATTGTTTGCCGCAGTCACTGCAGGCGTATTCATAAATGGGCATGGTGGACTCCTCGCCCCGGCACGGGGCACACAGCGGCCGCAACTGTACCACCGCCACCCGCAAAAGCGCCCGGCGCCTTCACGCCAAAACCACGCTCTGGATCTTGCGCCGCACCAGATCAATGTGCTCTTTGAGCACATAGGCATGCTCGGAAAAGGCCAGCGGCAACACGGCATGTGTCACCTTGTCTTCAATCTGGTCGAGTTGTTGCAGCAGTTCGGAAAGCGATGCAGCACCTTCTGCCGTGTTCACCTGAATTTCCAGGTATTTGAGCTCGCCATACCAGCGGTAAATGCGGCGGCGGATGCGCCAACCGTACAGCGTCGGCGCGGTGCGCAGCACCGGCACCAGAATCGCCAGCAGGGGAATGATGGCCAACGCCGCCCGGTCCACCAGCGTGGCCAGCCAGAATGGCAAGTAGCGCTGCAGGAAGGGCGGGCCCGACTGGTAGAAACGCGCTGCGTCCCGGCTCAATGTGAAGTCGCTGTCCTTGGCCGCCGGAAAGGCTTTGGGCGGATTCAGCAGGCCGGCGCTGGCATGGGTCTTTTGCATGGCTTTCATCAAGAGCGTCACCAGCGCCGGATGCAGGCTTTGCGTCACCACCACGGTGGTCGTCGTGGCCAGCAGGTTCAGGTCGCGGTGCGGCACATTGCCGGCCAAATCCAGCGCGCCATGCGGCAGCACCAGGTGGTGCAGGTACGGGAACTGCCGCGCGATCGCTTCGGCCTGGTCCAGGTTCATAACCCGGATGCCTGGCGCCCCCACCAGACCGTGCACCAACCGCGACTCGGGCGCCGCAATAAAAAAGGCGGCGTCCACTTGGCCCTGCCGCAGCATCTGCTCAGACTGCTGGCGACTGGCGGTGACCAACTGGCTGTTGTCGGCGCGGATGCCGTGGGCCTGCAGCAGGCGCATGGCAAACACCCGCGTGCCCGAGCCCAGCGCCCCCACCGCAATGCGCCGGCCCTTCAAAGCGCCGATGCGGGAATGCGCTACACGCCCCCGGTAAAAAATCCAGAGTGGCTCATACGACACGGCGCCCAGCGAGACCAGATCCACATCCGAGCTGATGGCGCGACTGTCTTCGGTGTCCGACAGACCATCCTGCAAGAACGCAATCCGCACCGGATCGTCTTCGTCGCGCAGACGCTTGATGTTGTCCAACGCGCCGCCCGATGCCTGCACGTCCAGCGTGACGCCGTCCTCCGCCAACTGGCTGGCATAGCGCTGGGCAAACTCCAGGTATTCACTGTCTTCGGCGCCGGTGGCGATCACCGCGGTCAGGGGTGGCGCCGGGTCAATAAAGTGCAGCGCGGCCCACACCGCTGCCACCGCCAGCAACGCCATGGGCAACGTGGACACCAGCGCGTCGCGCCACGAAAAACGCCGGAACCAGGCGATGGTCTGACCCATGGTTGGTGTTAGTCCAGCCCTTCGGCCTGCAGTTGCGCCATGGTCTGATTCAGCGCCGCGATGGAGGCTTGGACCATGCGCTCGAGTTGGGGCGCACGGGACAGAGGATCTTCATGGGTGGTGGCGGACTTGCAGACCTGCTCCAACTCCAGCGCCAGTTGCGACAGGCTGGTGATGCCCAACGTGGCCGAGGTGCCTTTCAGGGTGTGCATCTGGCGTGCGGTCTCGGCCATCAAGGAGGCCGTCAGCGAGCGACGGTACTCGGGCACAACGGTGCGCAACTCGGCTACGAAGTCTTGTGCCAAATTCACGTACAGCGAGCGCATGCCGGCCAGCCGTTCCAGCGCATCGTCCAGCGCAATCTGCACAGCCGGGGCATCTGACGCGTCCACCGGTTTGGCGGGCGATGCAATCGCCTTGGCAGCAAGCGCTGGTGCTGCCAGGCTTTGTGGTGCCGGCGCTGGCGCGCCACTAGGGGCGGCTGCCTGCGGCGGGGCAGCCAGGGCTTCAAAACCGGTGGTCTCCAACAGCAGCTTCACCAGATACGCCAGATCAAACGGCTTGCCCACGTGGTCATTCATACCGGCGGCCAAACACTCCTCGCGGTCACTCGCCATCGCGTTGGCGGTCATGGCGATGATGGGCAATGTGTGCAGCCCCAGGTTCCGGCGAATGGCACGGGTGGCGGCAAAACCGTCCATCACCGGCATCTGGACATCCATCAGCACAATGTCAAAAGGCGTTGCCGCTTGTGCCTGCGCCACCGCGGTCACCCCAAGCAAACCGTTGTCGGCAAGTTCCACCAAAGCGCCTTCTGCGGTGAGCAGTTCGCGCGCAACCTGCTGGTTCACCATGTTGTCTTCCACCACCAGAATGCGCATGCCATTCAGGCGGCGGGAGAACTCGGCCTTGACGCGCGTACGCGAGCGCAGGCTGTTGCGGCCGGCCTTGGCATCCACCAGCGCATCGCGCAGCATGGAAGCCGTCACGGGCTTCACCAAGAACGCATTCAGGCTGGACTGCTCCTGCATGCTGCGCTTGGCGAGGTCTTCCCGGTTGTGCGCCGTCACCACCGCGATCATGGGCGAGCCGAACTCTGCCCCCAAGTCGCGCAGCCGGGCAATGGTTTCCCAGCCGTCCATGCCGGGCATTTCCCAGTCCATGTAAACCGCCTGGTAGGGCGGCAGCCCTTGGTTGAAGCGCTGTTGCACCAACGCAATCGCTTCCTCGCCGCTGGCGGCGGCATCGACCTGCCAACCCAAAGCGCGCGCCGAGGCCGACAGCAGCTCCAGCGCCACCAGGTTGTCGTCCACGACCAAGGCGCTGATATCGTGTAATTCGACGGGCACCACGGCCGAGGGTTCGGCATGGGGCAAGGTGATTTCGAAGTAGAAATCGCTGCCCTCGCCCAATACGCTTTGGAGTCGCAACTCGCCGCCCATGAGCGAGACCAGGCGTTTGCAAATCGACAACCCTAGGCCGGTGCCACCAAAGCGCCGCGTGGTCGATGACTCCGCCTGTGAAAAGTCCGCAAACACCTTGGCCTGGTTTTCGGGTGCAATGCCAATGCCGGTGTCCACCACACTGATACGCAACTGGCTCTCGCTGGCCGTCTGCGCCAGCACCGTGATCTGAATGACCACCTCGCCGGTCTGCGTGAACTTCAGGGCATTGCCACCCAGATTGATCAGCACCTGCTGCAGGCGCAGGGCATCGCCCAGCACCATGCGGGGCAGCTTCGGGTCCACGTCGTAGAGCAACTCCACTTTCTTGTTGCCCAGATTGGCCGCCAGAATGACCGACAGCTCCCGCAGTACCCGGTCAATCGAGAACGGCTGCGGATCGAGCTCCAGCTTGCCGGCCTCGATCTTGGAAAAATCCAGGATGTCGTTGAGCAGCCCCAACAGCGACTGCGCCGCCCCTTCGGTCTTGCTCACGTAATCAAACTGGCGCTGGCTTAGTTCGGTGGCGTGCATCAGCCGCAGCAGCCCCAGAATTGCATTCATGGGCGTGCGGATTTCGTGGCTCATATTGGCCAGAAACTGCCCCTTGCTGATGGTGGCCTGCTCGGCAATGTCGCGCGCCTCTTTGAGCGACTGTTCGTAATGCACCCGTTCGGTTACATCGCGGTAGCAAAACACCCGCCCAATGGTGCGGTCACGGTCCCGCGCCGGGTGCGACACGCACTCCAGCACCCGGCCATCGGCCAGGTACAGCGTCTCAAAGGTATCGCCGCCCAGATCGAGCTTGAGGTCAATCACCTGCGTCAAGGCCGTGGGCGCGTCTGAATACGCCGGGTTGCGCAGCAACTTGCCTTCGATAAAGGTCACGATGCCATGGTCGTCGCGCTCCTCCAGCAGCTTCTGCGGCAACTCCATCAGATTGGAGAACCGGTGGTTCATGTTGAGGATGGCACCGAAGTTGTCCGTCAACAAAATACCGTCGTCGGTGGCCTCCAGCGTGGCCGCCAGATGCAGCCCCACGGTATGAATCTCGGGCTCGGCCTGCTGTTTGGTGCGCATGGGCCTGGCGCGCAGGACGTAATGGCGCTGGTCGGTACCGGCCCACTGGGCCAGCTTGCGCACGTCAAACACCGAACCGTCCTTGCGCTGCAGGCTGCCCTGCGCTTCCAACGGTTTGGAACTGCCGGCCATTTCCTCCCAGAAAAACAGGTCGGTCAGGGCACACTCGACTTCGCTGATTTCCTTGCCCAACAGTTCCGGATAGACGTAGCCCAGTTGCTCATGCGCCGCATGACTGGCCGCCACAATGCGCAGGGATGCCGCATCCAGCAGGATCAGTATTTCGCTGGAAGCCTCCAGCAGCAAAGCATCGGTGTTCATGGTTTGGCACCCGCACTTCCCGGGTTGCTTCCGTCAAAGAAATAGGTCACCCGCTTGCGCGGATTCAGGTAGGCCGCCACCTTGGGCGACAGCAACGCCGGCCGGATGGACTTCACAATGCGCATGCTTTCGTCCTCTTCCAGATTGACCATGACGGCTTCGTCTTTGGGCACCGCCTCATCGTAGACAAGCACCCAGGGCCGCAGCGGCTTCTTGGGATTAACCGAGGTCACCACCGCAAACGCATCGTTGGACAACTGAACGATCGAGCCCGGCGGGTGCACCCCCAGGCTGCGAATCAGCAACTGCAGGTAGCGCGGATCAAATTTGGCCCGGCATTGGGAAAACATGTACGACAGGGCCTCGTGCGGCGTCAGCGCCTTGGAGATATCGGTTGGGTTGCACAGGTTGTCGTAGTAATTGATCAGCGAAACCAGTCGTGCGCCGGGCGTCATGTCGGCCGCCTTCAGGCCCTTGGGGTAACCGCTGCCATCGGCAAACTCGTGGTGCTGCTCCAGCACCGACAGAGCCTGCGCCGACAGGCCCACGCGCTTGCCGATCGCCACCCCCAACTCAACGTGGGTGGCCCGGAAGTTGCGCTCCGCCTTGGTTGCTTCCGAAGTGGGTTTTCGCACCACCCGGTCGGGAATTTCGCTCAGGCCAATGTCGTGCAACAGAGCGCCCAGGCTCATTTCGCGCGCCTGTTCGTGGGTGAAATCCAGGTCTTTGGCCAGCATCATGGCCAGAATGGACACATTGAGGCTGTGGAAATACACATCCTCGCCGCCCGCCTTTTCGCTCATGACGTGCAGCGTGGCCTCGGGGCTGTCCAAAAAGGCGTCCACCAGATCGCCCACCAGCACACCCATTTCCTCCAGTGTTTCCTTCGGCTTGGAAAAGATGTTGCGGTTCATGGATTTCATGACCGCTGTGGCTTTGACGAAGGCACGCTCCACCTGCTCCACGTTTTCGCGCCGCTGCTGGATCACGGCCTGGCGCTGAAGTTTGACCCGGGCTTCAGGGCTCGCATCCACCGGTGCCTGTGCTTCGGCAGCAGGCGTGTCCACCGGCCCCGCAGGCGCAGCGGCGGCCGCATCTTTGGGCATCGGATCGCTGCGGGACGGGTCAAACTGGTAGCGCGCCAGCTTCAAACCGCGCAATTCGGCCAATTGCTCGGCACTGCGGACCTTGAAACTGTTGAGGGTGAAGTTGTGTTTGAACCAGGGAATATCGAGAACGACAAACACGCCCACGTACAGCTGGTCGCCGGACAGGTAGCTCAACTGTGCAGGATCAGTGCCGCGTGTAACCATGCATATTCTCGTAGGGGTTGATGTGCGCGCGTGGGAGCGCCCGGTTCCTCTGAAACACCATTATCTACGGGCAAACCCTTCTTTCCGGCATTTTGGTGCCCTAGACTTCAGCCCATGAACGTTCCCCCCAAACGCCCCCCTAGCCACCCTGCCCCGGCAGGCCGATTTCAGGCATGAGCGATCCTTTTTTGCGGGCGGCGCTGGTGCTGGGCCTGCTCTCAGCGATCGGGCCTTTTGCGATTGACATGTACCTGCCGGCCCTGCCCTCGATTGGCAGCAGCCTGAACGCCTCTACCGGCGCGGTGCAGGCCAGCCTGATGGCCTTTTTTCTGTCCCTCGGGCTGGGACAGATGCTGTACGGCCCGGCCTCCGACATGCTGGGGCGCAAGAAACCGCTGTACTTCGGCTTGGCGGTGTTTGCCGTCGGCAGCGTGGGCTGCGCGCTGGCACCCGATATCCAGACGCTGGTGCTGTGGCGCGCCGTGCAAGGCCTGGGCGCCTGCGCCGGCATGGTGGTGCCACGCGCGGTGGTGCGCGACCTGCATACCGGCGCGGACGCGGCCCGGCTGATGGCGCTTTTGAGCCTGGTTTTCAGCGTTTCACCGATTCTGGCGCCTCTGTTCGGCAGCTTTCTGATCGAGTGGAGCGGCTGGCGCGCGGTGTTCTGGGCGGTCACCGTGGCCGCTGTGCTGGCGGCGGTGCTGCTGGCCACCGGCTTGCCCGAAACGCGTCCGGCGGAGCGCCGGGCCGAAAGCTCAGTGGCCAGCGCGATTCAGGCTTACGGCGTGCTGCTGCGCGATGCGCATTTCATCGGGCTGGTGCTGATTGGCGGCTTCGGGATTTCAAGCTTTTTTGCCTACCTGGCCAATTCGTCGT
Source organism: uncultured Rhodoferax sp. (assembly GCA_936943465.1). Taxonomy (GTDB): domain Bacteria; phylum Pseudomonadota; class Gammaproteobacteria; order Burkholderiales; family Burkholderiaceae_C; genus Allorhodoferax. The sequence goes on along the minus strand of CAKZJN010000478.1, from coordinate 2,609 downwards.
TTGTGCTGATCGACCACTACGGACTCACACCCCGCCAATACAGCTACGCCTTTGCCGCCAATGCGGCGTCTTTCATCGGCATGTCGCAACTAACCGGCCGCATGATCAGCCGCTTTGGCATGGTGCCGCTGATCCGGGGGGCCGTGATTGGCTATGCGGCGGTCATGGGCTTGCTGCTGGCGCTGAATCTGGCCGGGTTTGACGGGTTGTTTTTGATGCTGGGCCTGCTGCTGGCCGGGTTCGGCTTTCTGGGCTTGGTGATGCCCGCGTCGGCGGTGCTGGCGCTGGACGCGCATGGTGAGATCGCAGGAACCGCCTCGGCGCTGATGGGCACGCTGCAATTTCTGGTGGGTGCCGCCGTCATGGCGCTGGTGGGCTTGTTTGTGGACGGCACGGCACGTCCGATGGTGGCCGGCATTGCCGCATCGGCAGCCATTACGCTGGTCATTACCCTCAAGACGCTCAAGCGCCCGGCGTGAAGCGCCGGCTGGCGCATTAGCGGGCGGCTTACTCTTCGTCGACTTCTTCCGGCTTGACGATCACCACCGGCACGGCGCTTGCGTGCAGCACCTCGGTCGAAACCGAGCCCATCAGCGTGCGGCGCAGCGCACTCTGGCCGCGCATGCCCATTACGATCAGGTCGCAGCCGAAACGCTCGCAAATATCGACGATGGTGTGGGCCGGGTCTCCCTGCGCGACCTCGCATTCATAGGAAATTTCGGCAGCGTCCAGCAACTCCTGCGCCGACTGCAGCGTGTGCAGGCCGGCCTCGGCGCTGACGCGCTCAATCACCTCGGGGTTGTGTGCCACGATCAGCTCATACAGATTGGCCGGCTCCTGCACATTGGCCAGCACCGCCTCGCCGTTCATGCCGGCCAGCAGCATGCGAATGGCAAAGCGCACGGCGTCCAGTGAAGATTCCGAACCGTCAACGGGCAGCAATAGCTTCATGGTGTTCTCCTGGGAAGTGCAGGGCCCAGTGTAGGCACAAAAAAGAGGCCCTGCCAGACATGCGCCTGCGCTGGCTCAAACAAGCTGCAATCAGTTAAGGCGGGAGCCCTGGGACTTGAGTTCTTCCATCAGCGCATCGGGCTGACCGCCCTCCGCCAGATGGCTTTTGTACCAGACCGTCAGGATGCTGGTCACCACCGGACCCGGGTTCTGGCAGACCTTGTCAAAGTTGAGGCCGTTGATGTTGCAAATGATCTTGACCAGGTCCATATCCAGATCAATCGCGTCATCGTCACAGCGCCGGAGCTTGAGGTCGGCAAAGGTATAGCCTTCGGGAAGCTTGAGGGTGAGTTGCGAATCGGGCTGCATGGGTCGGAAACAAAAGTGGGGAATGCCCGTATTTTTGCCGATGTTTCGGCGTGCAACATCGCCGCCCTCAATGCGACAGCGCGCTGTGGGCACTGTGCGCGTTGGGTGCCGCCGGCGCATCTTTGGCTTGGATCGTGCCATCGGCGTGCACCAGAACCCAGACACACTCGCCATTCTTGGGTTTTTCGGGCAGCACGGCGCTGCGGGCCCGGCCGGTGATGTGCCGGATGACCACATCCAGCACCCAGCCGTGCGTGATAACCAGCACCCGTTGCCCCGGGTGGCTGGCGCCAATCTCCTGCAATGCGTTCAAAATCCGGTCGGCAAACTCGTCCATGCTTTCGCCATCGACAAATTGCGCCGCCGGGTTGCGCCGCAGAATCTGCTCCAGTTGGCTCGGGTTCAACTCGGCCAGCTCGTCTTTTGGGATGCCCTGAATGGCGCCAAAGTGGCGCTCCTTCAGACCTTCGTGCAGGTGCGGCGCGGCCAATTGGAGCTGCTGCGCCACGATCTCCGCAGTTTCACGGGCGCGCACCAGCGGGCTGGACCAGATGGCGGCAAAACCGTGGGATGCAAAGGTATGGGCCATGTCTTGCGCCTGGCTACGGCCCAGCGCGTTGATCGGCACGTCGAGCCAGCCTTGCAAAATGCCGCGCTTGTTCCATTCGGTCTCGCCGTGTCGCACGGCACATAGTTCAGCGAATTTCACATGCACTCCTTGAAAAGGGCAGCGGCGGGTTGCAAGCCTGCCGCGAATCGTAGGCAGCTTGCCTGGCAAGCGTCAATTGGAGCGGACCCGCAGGCCGCCGGGCGACGGCGAGTGCCGAGCAGGTAAAATCGCGTCCTTCCTGCCAGCGGCAGCCGAGCCGCCTCGGGTCCTCGTCGACCCTGTGGTGCGCCCCTTCACCCCCGACCTGCTTTTAACCCGTGTCAGCGCATTTCCACAGTTCGCATCTTGTCCGCACCCTCTCCGAGTGGTCGCTGGTGGATGCGCACGCGCCGGGTGCGGCCTTTGCCGAAAAGCTGGGCCAATGGATTGACATTGCGGGTGCGATCGCCCTGCGAACCACCCATACCGCCGGGACCGACGCAGCCGCAGCGGTCAGCGCCGCGCAGCCGTCGCATGCCGCGCTGGCCGCCCATGTGGCGAAGGTGCGGGCTGCGGTAGAAGCCACTCTGGGCGCCGCGATGACGCCGGGCCAAAGCAAAGGGCGCAACAGCCTGCCCCTGCCCAAGGCCGACCTGCCGGTGGAACTGGCTGCCGCTTTCGAGCCCTACCGCCGTTTTTA